>RZYW01000180.1 GCA_009930175.1 Clostridia bacterium | reverse complement strand
ACATAACAGGAGGCGAAACATTATGATAATTGATGCAAAAAATATTTCTATAATAAGAAAATCAAAGTATATTTTAAAGGATGTAAGCTGGAGTGTGAAAAAAGGAGAACATTGGGCAATACTTGGTTTAAATGGTTCTGGGAAAACAACATTGCTTAATATGATTAACGGATATATTTTTCCTTCTCAGGGAGAGCTTACCGTATTAGGTAAGACTTTTGGGGAATATGATTTAAGGGAACTTAGAAAATCTATCGGCTGGGTTAGTACTGCTTTACAGGAAAGATTATATGGCAAGGATACTGCTTTGGAAATTGTATTAAGCGGAAAATTTGCCACAATTGGTTTATATGACAATATTACTGATGAAGATATTAAAAAAGCTGAAGAAATACTTGAAAGCCTTTCCAGCACTCAATTTTCATCAAGAATATACAATACCTTGTCTCAAGGGGAAAAACAGAGAATTTTAATTGGCAGGGCTCTTATGGGTGATCCTGAGCTATTAATTTTAGATGAACCCTGTACTGGTTTGGATATATTTTCGAAGGAGCAACTTCTTGCAAATATTGAAAATATAAGTAAAAAAGAAAACTCCCCTACCCTTATTTATGTTACTCATAGAACAGAAGAAATTCTTCCCGTCTTTGAGAAAACATTATTATTGCGTAGAGGAGAGGTTCACTCCTTTGGTAATACAAGTGAAATGTTCACTGAAAATAATTTAAGTGATTTTTTTGAAACAAAAGTTATATCAAAAAAAATTAATAATCGTTATTCTTTAGAAATACCTTCACTTTTTTAAATCGGTAATTCTTGATTCTCCAATAACTTTTATTCCATTTTTAATTAACAAGTCTGCGGTTATTCCATTACCTTCAATTAGTTTACCTGAAAAAGTACCATCATATATTTTTCCGCAGCCACAGGATGGACTTCTTTCTTTTAGGATTGCATATTCACAGCTAAACATCTTGGCAATTTTAAGAGTTTCTTCTGCACCCTTTTTAAACTCAAGGGTCACATCTCTGCCATCTTTATTGATTACTTTACCTTCAGAAATTTCACAGGGTGGTCTTGGAGTCTCCAGACCTCCCAGCTGTTCGGGGCAAACTGGAATAAGACAATAGGAATCTTTTACCTCTAATATATTTTCATCGACCTGTTCGCTTCCATCATATCTTGAGTTAATTCCAAGTAAGCAAGAGCTCACTAATACTCTTCTCATTCCCAGCACTCCAATTCAATCGGGTATTTTACCTGTTCTTCTCGGATATTTTTCCATCTTTATGTGCAATTATTATTGTGTCCGCCATATTAGGGAATATTCCATTTTCAACCACTCCAGG
>RZYW01000018.1 GCA_009930175.1 Clostridia bacterium | reverse complement strand
CAGATAAGGAACTGTTTTCCCTGTGTAATTTTATTTTAAGGAAAGGTTTTCCCGGGAGTTTAGTTAGAAGTGTAGTTTTTCAGTTGCACAAAGAATCAAAAGGTGATCATTCTTGACAATACATATATAAAGAATTAAAATTATGTAGGTGTACTTTTTAGAAATTACTAACTTTTACGGGTTTTTTATATATAAATTTTAAAAATTTGACTATTAAATATAACATTTTAATATTATTTTATAAAAATTTATCATTGACCCCGTGGGTATTTTTGTAATTTCTTTAAGTCGAGTATACTCGACTTTTTTTTATGTGAATTTTAATTAAATAGGGAAAATGAAAATGTAAATGGAAAGAGGTGATTAATGGTTTTATGGATATTTTAATAAACGTAATAGTCTTCCTTGTTGCTCTTGGAATTGGTTATTTTATTAGAAGAACAATTGCAGAATCAAAAATAAAATCAGCAGAACAAGAAGCTGTAAGAATAGTAAGTGCAGCTGAAAAAGATGCTGAATCCAAGAAAAAAGAGACAATTTTAGAAGCTAAAGATGAAGTTTTCCGCATGAGAAATGATATTGAACGTGAAGTTAAAGAAAGAAGAAATGAACTTCAAAAGAATGAAAAACGTTTAATTCAAAAGGAAGAGTCACTAGAAAGAAAAATTGAATCTCTTGAAAAGAAAGAAGAAGACATTCAAAAAGAAGAAAAAGCTATTCTTGTAATTAAAGAAGAGACTGAAGCTCTTAAAGGACAACAATTGCTTGAATTAGAAAAGGTTGCTAATTTAACTTTTGATGAAGCCAGAAATCTTTTATTAACAAAGATTGAAGATGAAATCAGACATGAAACAGCAATTATGATTAAGGAAACTGAAGCCCAGGCTAAAGAAACCGCTGATAAAAAAGCGAGAGAAATTATTTCTATGGCTATTCAAAGATGTGCTGCTGACCACGTTGCAGAAAGCACAGTTTCAGTTGTGGATCTTCCTAATGATGAAATGAAAGGTCGTATAATTGGCCGTGAAGGAAGAAACATTAGAACACTTGAAACATTAACTGGTATTGAATTGATTATTGATGATACTCCTGAAGCAGTAATTTTATCAGGTTTTGATCCAATAAGAAGAGAAATTGCCCGTATTGCTTTGGAAAGATTAATTCAGGATGGACGTATTCACCCTGCAAGAATCGAAGAAATGGTAGAAAAAGCAACAAAAGAAGTTCATCAAACAATGAGAGAAGCTGGAGAACAAGCTACTTTCGAAACAGGTGTTCATGGATTACACCCAGAAATTATTAAACTGATTGGCAGATTGAAATATCGTACAAGTTACGGTCAAAATGTTTTAAAACATACTGTAGAAGTTTCACATTTGGCAGGCCTAATGGCTGGTCAAATGGGTCTTGATGTAACTCTTGCAAAAAGAGCAGGTTTATTACATGATTTAGGAAAAGCAGTTGACCATGAGGTTGAAGGTTCCCATGCTGTAATAGGTGCTGATATAGCAAGAAAGTATAATGAGAATCCACTGGTTGTTAACTCAATAGAGGCTCACCATGGCGATGTAGATTTCATGAGTGTTGAAGCAGTGCTTGTTGCATCTGCAGACGCAATTTCAGCTGCCAGACCTGGTGCAAGAAGAGAAACTCTTGAAACTTATTTAAAGCGTCTTGAAAAACTTGAGAAAATTTCTAATTCCTTTGATGGAGTTGAAAAATCTTTTGCTATTCAGGCCGGAAGAGAAGTTCGTATTATTGTTAAACCAGAGAAAATAACTGATGATGAGTCAGTACTTCTTTCAAGAAAGATTGTAAAAGAAGTTGAAAAGAACCTTGAATACCCAGGACAAATTAAAGTTGTTGTAATTAGGGAAACCAGGGCAGTAGAATACGCTAAATAAGATAATAAACGATCCTTCGGGATCGTTTTTCTTGTTTACTTGAAATATTGTAGTTTTATATTATTATTGTAATGTAAGAAGAATAGAAAACAGGATGGTAAAAATTTGAAAATATTATTTTTAGGAGATATTGTAGGGAAACCGGGAATATCCGCAGTAGAAATGTACTTAGAAAAGAATAGAAGTAACTATGATTTTATTATTGCTAATGGAGAAAATGTTACTGGAGGCAAAGGAATAAATAAAAATGATTCAGACTTATTATTTTCTTTAGGTATTAAGGCAGTAACTATGGGAAATCATACCTGGGATAATAAAGAATTTGAAAAAATTGCTGATGATTCAAGGTTTATTCGGCCTTTAAATTATCCTCCTGGAACTCCTGGCAAGGGAATTCGTGGTTTTTCTTTTAATAATAAAAAAATATGGGTAATAAACCTTTTGGGTACAGTATTTCTTGATAATCTCTATCCTCCCTTTCAAACAGTGGAAAAAGCTATAAATGAAATTGAAAAGGATTCAATAATAATAGTTGATATGCATGGAGAAGCAACCTCTGAGAAAAGAGCACTTGGATATTTTCTTGCAGGAAAAGTATCAGCAGTTATAGGTACACATACACACGTTCAAACAGCAGATGAAGAAATTTTAAATAATAAAACTGCCTATATTACAGATGCGGGAATGTGTGGTTCAAATAATTCTGTATTGGGTATAAAAAAAGACATAGCAATTAAAAGATTTTTAACCAAGATGCCTGTACGTTTTGAAGTATCTGATGAAGATCTTATGGTTAATGGTTTAGAAATGGAATTTGATAATTTTGGTAATTGTATTTACATTAATAGGATTAACCATAAATATTATTAAATGGGGAGGTAGTTGTTGCATGGATGTTTTGAAAGTCTCAGCAAAATCTAATCCAAATTCTGTAGCAGGTGCTCTGGCTGGAACTATTAGAGAAAAAGGTTCAGCAGAGATACAGGCAATAGGAGCAGGAGCATTAAACCAATCAATTAAAGCTATTGCGATAGCAAGAGGATTTGTTGCCCCAAGCGGAATCGATTTAATTTGTATTCCGGCATTTACAGACATCATAATTGATGGTGAAGAAAGAACTGCTATTAAGTTAATAGTAGAAGCAAGATAATTTGCTTTAAGCCTGCTATTAATTACAATAGCAGGCTTTCTTTTAAGGAGGGATTAGTATGAGGATTGACATGCATATTCATTCAAAATATTCAGATGGTATCCTTTCAATGAAAGAAATAACTAATACCCTAAGTTTAAATGGAGTAAGAATCTTTGCTCTTACAGATCATGATACCGTTGATGGTATTGATGAAGGAGCATATGAAGCGAAAAAACATTCCCTTGAATTTATTCCGGGAATTGAAATAAGTGCAGAATTTGAAAACAGAGAAGTTCATATTTTAGGCTACTATATAAATCATAAATGTCCAAATCTTATTAATCATTTGAAAAGCTTTAAAGAAAACAGATATAAAAGAGTGAATCAGATAATTGAGAAACTTGAGCAGGAAGGTTTGATTTTTAAAGATATTAACCTGGATAAAGAAGTAAACCATGGTGTTCTTGGCAGACCTCATATTGCAGATATTCTTATTGAAGAAGGTTATGTTAAAACAAGAAGAGAAGCTTTTTTAAAATACTTAAGCAAAGGGACTATTGGATATATCCCTAGAAAAAAAATAACTGTATCACAAGCTGTTTCAATAATAAAAAAAGCAAATGGAATCCCTGTACTTGCACATCCGGGAGTGTCTTTTTTGAATCCTCAACTTGATGAAATAGTAAAATTAGGGCTGGAAGGTATTGAAGTATGGCATCCAGACCACAATCTAACTTTAATAGATTATTTTTATAACTATGCTCAGAAAAATGATTTAATAATGACAGGTGGAACAGACTGGCATGGTGACAAAAATTATAAAACATTAAACTATTTCCATCTTCCTTACGAAAATATACTAAGGATGAAGAAGATGAAAAGGGATTATCTTGACCCTGTATATCAAAATTGTTAAGATAAACAAAGGGAATTATAAAATTCTTTAGTTCTGCTAAAGAATTTTTTCTTTTTTAAAATAAATTGGAGGTAATATGATTACATTAATTATTGGGGGAGCCAGAAGCGGAAAAAGCACCTACGCCGAAAAATATTGTTTAGTTAAATCCGCTAATCCTGCATACATAGCAACAGCTCAAATATATGATTCTGAAATGGCTGACAGAGTAAAAAAACACCGGGATAGAAGAATGGGAGTTTGGTCTAATTATGAAGAACCCTATAATATTTCTTTATTAATAGAAAAAATTATTAATTCTCATGATGTTATTCTTCTTGATTGTCTTACAATTTATATTACAAATTTGATGTTAAAAGACTATGACTACGATGAAAAAAATCAAGAATTAGTTATGGAAGAAAAAGAAAGATTAATCTATGAGGAAGTAGGGAAAATCCTTAAAATTATTCCTCAGAACAAAGAACTTGTCATTGTATCAAATGAAGTTGGACTAGGTATTGTTCCAGATAATTTTCTTGCAAGGGCTTTTCGTGATATTAGTGGGCGAATGAATCAATTTATTGGAGAAGAATGTGATCAGGTAATTTTGACTACTGCAGGTATTCCAATAAAAATAAAACCTGATTTAGAAAGGTTATAAACTAATATGAAAGAATTAAGAGAAGGATATACAACCGGTACTTGTGCGGCAGCTGCAACTAAGGCAGGTGTCGTTGCCTTATTAAAAAAGGAAATATTAAATAAAATTTCAGTAAAATTAATTAATGGTGGATTTTTGGAAATTCCTGTAAAAAACATAGAAATAATTAATGAGAATAATGTCAGGGTCACTGTTGTTAAGGATGCTGGTGATGATCCTGATATAACACATGGTAAAGACATAGTTGTTACTACTACTATAAGTAATAATCCCAATAAGAATTCTGATATTATTTTTATGGCAGGAGAAGGGGTTGGTAAGGTAACAAAGCCAGGATTACCTGTACCTCCAGGAGAACCAGCAATCAACCCTGGTCCAAGAAGAATGATAACAGAAAATCTTAAGGATTTTTTTAATAAAGAAAGAGAATTCAAAGTTGAAATAAGCGTTCCGGAAGGAAAAGAACTTGCAAGAAAAACACTTAATCCTCATTTAGGTATAATTGGTGGAATTTCTATTTTAGGTACAACAGGAATTGTTAAACCAATGTCTGAAGAAGCATTTAAGGTTTCTCTTGTGCCTCAGATTAAAACAACCAAAGCTCTTGGGTATAAAGCTATTGTTCTTACTCCAGGCAACATAGGTATGGATTCTGCGATGAATTCAGGAATTCCTGGGGATGCAATTGTTATTACCAGTAATTTTTTAGGATATATGCTTGAACATTCTTTGGATAATGGCTTCGAAAATATTATTTTATGGGGCCATATTGGTAAGATTGTAAAAGTTGCCGGAGGTAATTTTTATACACATAATCGAATTTCCGATTCCAGAATGGAAATATTGGCAGCACATCTTGCCCTTCATAATGCTCCATTAGATCTAATCAAGAATGTTATGGAACAAATTACAACTGAAGGGGCTTGTAAAATTATTGCTGAAAATGGTTTTAGTGAAATATGGGAAGATATAGCAAACAAAGCCACTGAAAGAAGTGAGAGATATCTTTTTTCTCAAGCAAAAGTAGGTATAGTTTTATTAGGTGATAGAGAAAATATATTATATATAAATGAAAGAGCAAAAGAGATTGGAGAATATGCAGGATGGAAAATTTCACTATAGTAGGAACCGGACTTGGTATAAAAGAATATATTTTACCTCAGGGAATTTCAGCAATTGAAGATGCAGATATTCTTATAGCAGGAGAAAGAAATCTTGAACCTTGGTTATATTTACAAAAAGAATCATATATTATAAAAAGTAATCTTTCTGAGATTGTTTCTATAATTAAAAATAATTATAAAGTAAAGAAAGTAGTTATACTTGTCTCTGGAGATCCAGGTTTTTATAGTTTGTTAAACTATATTTCAAAATTTTTCAACAGGAAAGAAATAAAGATTATCCCTGGAATCAGTTCAATGCAAATGGCATTTGCAAAAGCTGGTCTTTCCTGGCATGATGCAGTTCTGCTGAATCTACATGGGAGAAAACTAGAAATTATAAATGATTTTTTAGGTGAGAATAAGATTGGGATGTTAACTGACCCTGTAAATAATCCTCTTAAGGTCTGCCAGCATATAGTATCAATGACATCCAGGAATTTTACAGTTCTTATCTGCATAAATTTAGGATATAATAATGAAGATATTCTTGAATTTAAAATAAATGAATATGAGAAAATTGTAATAAATGAGCAGCTTCCTGCTGTAATGATTTTGATTGATGAGGAAAAGTTATGAATTATAAGCAAATAAGAGATGATGAGTTTATCAGAGGGAAAGTTCCAATGACCAAATCTGAGATAAGAACTCTCTCTGTAATAAAAATGGGAATTACAGAAAATGATGTTGTTTGGGATATTGGTGCCGGAACAGGAAGTATTTCCATTGAGGCTGCCCTTAATTACTCCAAAAGCAAAATTTATGCAATTGAAAGAAATATTGAAGGTATAAATTTGATAAAAGAGAATATGAAAAAATTCGATGTTAATAATATTATACCTGTTGAAGGTTCAGCACCAGAGGTTTTTAAAGATCTTGAATTGCCAAATACAGTTATTATAGGAGGCAGCGGCGGAAATCTCACTGAAATTTTAGAATACCTATGGTCTTTGGAGTCATTAAGAAATATTGTCCTTAATGCAGTAACTATAAATACTGCATATTCAGGGATAAGTTTTTTTAATAAAAAAAATGCAGATTTTGAAAGTATACAAATTAATATTTCAAATATTGAAATGATTAAAGAATATCAAATGTTTAAAGCCCACAACCCAATTTTTATAATTTCTGCAAAAAAACAGGAGGAAAAATAATGAAAAAAGTATATATCGTAGGTGCAGGTCCTGGAGATCCAAAATTAATTACAGTTAAAGGTCTTGAGACAATCCAAAAGGCAGATATTATTATTTATGCCGGATCCTTAGTTAACCCAGCTTTGTTAAAATATAGTAAAAAAGGTACAGAAATTCATAATAGTGCCCACATGACTCTTGATGAAGTATTAGAAGTAACTATTGCCGGAGTAAAAGTTAAAAAGAATGTAGTAAGACTACACACTGGAGATCCAAGTATGTACGGGGCAATACAAGAACAAATAAAGCCTCTAAATGATTTAGGTATAGAAGTAGAGGTTATTCCAGGTGTTTCTTCTGTATTCGCAGCGGCAGCAGCTTTAAATCTTGAATACACACTTCCTGATGTTTCTCAAACTCTCATTTTAACAAGAATGGAAGGCAGAACTCCAGTTCCAGAAAAGGAAAAACTTCATTTACTTGCTCAGCACCAAACAACAATGGCAATTTTCTTAAGTGTAGGAATGATTCAGGATGTAGTTGATGAACTTTTAAAGGGCGGTTACTCAATTGACACACCTATTGCGGTTGTTCAAAAAGCTTCATGGCCAGATCAGAAAGAAGTAGTTGGTACTTTAGCTGATATTGCAGAAAAGGTGAAAGATGCAAACATTAATAAGACTGCTCTGATTCTTGTAGGGGATGTTTTGAAAAAAGAATTCTCTTTATCAAAATTATACGATCCATCTTTCACTACTGAATACAGGGAAGCTAAAAAATAATGAAAAAAGTTGGCCTTATAGCTCTTACTGATAAGGGATTTCTTTTAGGCGAAAAAATTTCAGCTGAATATTCAAATGTTGATTTATTAACAATTAAGAGCCGGGAAAACTGGCTAGTTAATGGGGAAAGTTTGTCTGCTTTGGTAAAAGAGTCTTTTGAAAAATATGACGGACTAATTTTTATTATGGCTCTTGGAATTGTAGTAAGAATGATTAAAGACTATATAAAAAGCAAAGATCTTGATCCTGCAATAATAGTAATTGATGAACAAGGTAAAAATACTATTAGTGTTCTTTCAGGACATCTTGGTGGAGGTAACAAATTAACTGAAGAGTTATCAGAATTCCTAAATAATAATCCTGTTATAACAACTGCAACTGATGTGAATAATATATATGCATTAGATTCTTTTGCTTCGGACCATGATCTGGAAATTGAACCGGTAAATAACATTAAAAAATTTAACTCAGCTCTTTTAAAGGGTGAGAATATTCAATTGATTTTTGATGATGGTTTAGATTTTCCTGAAAAGAACAGCTATAAAAAATTTTTTTCTGCAAGTTCTTTACGGGGAATGATTACTAATAAAAGAGATACTGCAAATGTTGCTGAAATTTTTTTAAGACCTAAGAATATTATTCTTGGGGTTGGATGTAAAAAGAATTTCCCAAAGGATGACTTTGAAAAAAATATTTTAAACATATTGAAAGAAAAAAATATTTCACTAAAATCTGTTAAAGAAATACGAAGTATAGAGATAAAAAAAGATGAAAATTGTATTGTTGATTTTTCTAGTAAATACAAAATTCCTTTTTATACATTGGCTCCAGATAAATTAAATAGTGTTTATAATAAGCATAATAACTTAAAAAAATCAGATTTTGTTTACAAAAACACTGGAGCCTGGGGAGTTGCTGAACCATCAGCACTTTTTTCAGAGAGTGAAAATTTATACTTAATTTTAGCAAGAAAAGAAATTGATGGAATGACTATAGCAGTTTCGGAAGAAAGACCTTTCATCATAGAAAATAAAAATTTTAAGTGGTTGAAAAGGAATGAAGAAAAATGATTCTGCTTCTTGGAGGAACCATTGATTCCCGTGAGATTGCCCGGGAATTAAAAGAAAAAAAAATTGATTTTATTACAACAACTGTTAGTGACTATGGTAAGCTTCTTGCCAAAGAATTTTCGGATCATGTAATTAAAGAAGTATTGGATAAAGAAAAATTAATAAATTTTATTATTGATAAAGACATAAATATTATAATTGATGCTACCCATCCTTTTGCTAGAAATATTTCTGAGAATGCTCTTTTGGCATCTGAAGAAACAAATATTAAATATTTAAGATATGAAAGACCAGAAATAATAATGGAAAATAATAAGAATATTTTTCTGGCAGATGATCTAAAAGAAGCTTCAATAAAAGCAAATCAATATGGGAATAACATACTTTTAACAATTGGTTCCAGGGGACTTGGAGAATTTAAAGATGTTATAGAAAAAAAGAATGTTTATGCAAGAGTACTTCCCGAAACAAATTCCATAAAAGCATGTGAAAATGCGGGTATTATTACTGGAAATATTATTGCCATGCAAGGACCATTTTCTGTTGAATTCAACAAATTACTTATTTCAGAGAAAAATATTGATTTGTTAATTACAAAAGAAAGCGGAAAAGCTGGTGGATTTGAAGAAAAACTTTCATCAGTATCGGAATCTGGAATTAACATTATTGTTATAAAAAGACCAAAATTAAACTATCCACTAGTTTTTAATAACATTAATGATTTGATAAAAAAAATAATGGAGGGTTCTTAATGAAAAATCATGAATATGAAATTAACCCCATGGGTATAGAAAACAAAAGTATGGATATTATAGAAGGATTAATTGGGTCTGAATCCTGGGATCCCCTTTTAAAAGCAGTTGTTCACAGAATTGTTCATACATCTGGAGATCCTGATTATGCAAATATTGTAAAAATTCATCCGGATGCTATTAAGAGTGGAATGGAAGCATTAAAAAAAGGTGCTTTAATTATCACAGATGTAAACATGCTTAAAACAGGTATAAATAAACCTGCTTTAAATAAAACAGGATCAGAAGCAATTTGTATTGTTTCTGATAAAGAAGTTGCTGAAGAGGCTAAAAAAACTGGTGAAACCAGATCCATGACAGCAATGAAAATGCTAAAAGATAAAATGGATGGAAGTATTATTGCAATTGGAAACGCTCCAACTGCATTATTTGTTGTTTTAGAGATGTGCAAAAATGAAGGTATTAAACCTGCTCTTATAATTGGTACTCCAGTAGGATTTGTTGGAGCTGCGGAAAGTAAGGAGCTATTAATTGAGGAAGCTCCGGTACCTTATATTACTGTCAGAGGAACAAAGGGTGGAAGTCCTATTGCTGCTTCAGTTATCAATGCATTATTGTACTCAATTGTTGAAAGGGATTGATCTTTTTGAAAGCAAAAACACTTATGTTTCAGGGAACAAGTTCAAATGTTGGGAAAAGTGCTTTAACAGCAGCTTTTTGCAGGATTTTATTACAAGATGGATATTATGTTGCTCCTTTTAAAGCTCAGAATATGGCTTTAAATTCCTATGTAACAAAAGATGGAGGAGAAATGGGCAGAGCTCAGGTTGTTCAGGCAGAGGCTGCCAGACTTGAACCAGATGTAAGAATGAATCCTGTTTTATTAAAACCTACTCAAGATGCAAAAAGCCAGGTGGTAGTTTTAGGAAGACCAACAGGAAATCTTAGTGCAAAAGAGTATCACAGAGAATATAAAAATAAAGCCTGGGAAGTAATCAAGGAAAGTATGGATTATCTTACCAATACTTATGAAGCATTGTTAATAGAAGGTGCAGGAAGCCCTGCAGAGATTAACCTTAAAGAAAATGATGTTGTAAACATGAAAGTTGCCAAAGAACTTAAAGCACCTGTACTATTAATTGCAGATATAGACCGGGGAGGGGCAATTGCCTCTGTTGTTGGTACTTTAGAATTACTTGATGAAGAAGAAAGAGATTTAGTAAAAGGCATAATAATTAACAAATTCAGGGGAGATATAGATTTATTGAAGCCTGCCCTTGATTTTATTGAAGAAAAAACCGGGAAACCTGTTCTTGGAGTTGTACCATATTTTGCTGAAATAGCAATTCCAGAAGAAGATTCAGTTGTTATTGAGAAAAAAAGCACCAAAGAAAAGAAAGACAATCTTTTAGATATTGCAGTTATTAATCTTAAACATCTTTCTAATTTTACTGATTTTGATATTTTAAAAGATGAAGCTGATGTAAATCTCCGCTATGTAAAAAAAATTGATGACCTGGGAAATCCAGATATGATTATTATTCCAGGGAGCAAAAATACCATTGGAGATATGTTATTTTTAAAAGAAACTGGATTTGATAAAAAAATAATTGAAGCAGAAAAAAATGGAACCTGGATAGTTGGTATTTGCGGTGGCTACCAGTTACTTGGGAAAATGATATACGATCCATATAAAACCGAGTCAGATCTTCTTGAATTGCCAGGCTTGTGTCTGATAGATACTACTACAACCTTTGATAAAGAAAAAATTACCACACAAGTAACTGGAACTATTGTTAAAGATGAAGGCTTACTTGAAGGTTGCTTAGGTGAAGAGTTTTATGGCTATGAAATACACATGGGAACTACAAAATTCGGCACAGAAAAAGTAAATCCCTTTTTAATTAACCATCGCTTTGGAAAAGAAATTGAAGCAATAGACGGTGTAATAAATTCCAAAGGAAAAGTTATGGGTACCTATATTCATGGTATTTTTGATGCAGATTCACTTAGAAGAAAGATATTGAACAATCTTCGTAAAGAAAAAGGGTGGGAAGAAATTAAGGAAACAACAATTAATTATAATTTAGAAAAAGAAAAAGCATTTAATGAACTAGCTGATGTAGTAAGAAGTAGTTTCGATATGGAAAAAGTTTATAAAATTATGGGGCTGAAATGAATTATATAATTATAACCTTTGGCTACCTTTGGGATTTAATTTTTTCTGAACCAAAAAAAATACCCCATCCAGTAGTTCTAATTGGTAATCTTATTTCATTTTTTGAAAAAAAACTTTATAAAGCAGAGAATACAAATAAAAGTAAATTTATAAAAGGAATGATTTTAAATTTATTTGTGTTATTAATTGTATTTTCCTTAGTTTTTATAATGGTTTATATTGCCTCTCTAATACATCCATATTTATATATTTTAATCTCAGGAATATTGGTATCTTTTACTATTTCCACGGAATCTTTAAAAAAAGCAGCTATGGAAATTTATGAATTATTAAATGAAAAAAAAATAATTGAAGCAAGAAAAAAGGTAGGAATGATAGTTGGAAGAGATACTGAAAATTTAAGTGAAGAAGAAATTTCAAGGGCGGTAATAGAAACAGTTGCAGAAAATATTGTAGATGGAATAACAAGCCCATTATTTTATGGGATGATAGGAGGAGCTCCTCTTGCTTTTCTCTATCGTGCGGTGAATACTATGGATTCAATGGTGGGCTATAAAAACGAGAAATACTTGTTCTTTGGCAGATTTTCAGCAAAACTTGACGATGTGTTTAATTTTATTCCAGCTAGAATTACTTCACTGCTTATAGTAATTATTGCTTTTTTTCATCCTGGTTTAAATGGAAAAAATGCATTTAATAGTGTAATAAAAGACGCCAGCAAACATCCTAGTCCAAATGGAGGCTATACTGAAAGCGCTGCTGCGGGAGCTCTTGAAATAAGACTGGGTGGCTATAATTATTATTTTGGTGAAAAACATTTCAGAGCCTATATGGGCGAAAATATACAAAAAATGGATAAAGAAAAAATACCAGGAATAGTTAGCATTCTTTATTTGACTACTTTCTTATGGGTAATTATTGCAATTCTTATAGGTTTATTTTTAGGAGGTAATTTAATTTGAAGCCAAGAATAGTAATTGCCGGTGTTAATAGTGGTTCAGGAAAAACAACTATAACCAGCGGATTAATGAGACTATTTAAAAATTCTGGAATTGATGTACAAGGATTCAAGTCAGGACCAGATTACATAGATCCAAGTTATCATACAATAGCTACTGGAAAGTTTTCCAGAAATTTAGATACATGGATGCTTGGTGAAAACTTAGTTAAAGAACTACTTATTAAAAACAGCCAGAATGCTGAGTTAAGTATTATTGAGGGTGTTATGGGCCTGTTTGATGGAAGAAGTGGGAATGATGAGTTTGGCAGCACTTCTCATTTGGCTAAAATAACAAATACCCCTGTAATACTAGTTATGGACACAAGATCTATTGCCAGAAGTGCGGCTGCTATTGTATATGGCTTTATGAATTATGATCCTCAATTAAATGTTAAAGGTGTAATTTTAAATAAAGTGGCAAGTGAAAGACATTTGGAAATTTTAAAAGATTCCATTGAGCCTCTTGGTATAGAAATTGTAGGATATGTAATGAGAGATGAAAAATTAAAAATGCCGGAGAGACACTTAGGTTTGATTCCTGCCTCAGAAATGGAAGAATTAGATTCACATTTAGACTATATTGCTTCTGAGTTATCTAAAACTATTAACCATGAAAAGATTTTAGATATTGCAAATTCAGCAGGTGAATATAATTATCCTGAAAGAGAAATTTTTTCTATAGAGAAAAAAGATAAATATAAAAAAGATAATTTAAAAATTGCTTATGCTTTTGATAAAGCCTTTTCTTTTTATTACCATGACGGATTAGATTATTTAAGACATTTGGGAATAGAACTAGTTCCTGTTAGTCCTCTCACAGATAAAAATCTTCCAGATGATATTTCTGGTTTTATTATTGGAGGAGGCTTTCCTGAACTATTCATAGAAGAGCTTGGCAGGAACAATTCTTTTATAAATAGTGTAATTGAATACAATAGAAAAAAACTTCCAATATTTGCTGAATGTGGAGGCTTTATGTATTTAAATGAAAATATCACTGATTTTGAAAAGAAAAAAATTGATATGCTTTCTTTGATACCAGGAACAATTGAGATGACAAAAAAACTGGTAGCAATGGGATACCGTCAGGGAGAACTTATAAAAGACTGCATTCTTGGATCAAAGGGAGATATAATTACTGGCCACGAGTTTCATTACAGTAAATTTATTCCCAAAGAATCTGAAACAGATTCTTTTTCCTTAAAATATTTAGAAGGATCTAGAAAAGATGGTTATTCAAGTGAAAATATTTTTGCATCTTATTTGCATTTTCATTTTGCTGCAAATGTTGAAGCTTCAGAAGCTTTCATAAAAAGCTGCCTTTCTTTTAAACATAAATAGTGGAGGATATAAAATGAAAAGCTTTATAATAGCTGCTCAGTTTTTAACAAGGATACCATTAAAAGTTAATATGGAAGTTAGCAATGAAGAATTTGGTTCCTCCCAAAAAGCTTTTATTTTTGTTGGATTTCTTCTTGGTGGAATTATTTCTGGAGCATATTATTTTCTAAATTTCCATTTGCCACCCTTTGTACTGGGAGGAGTTTTACTTCTTTTAGAAATAGGGATAAGTGGTGGCTTGTTACTTGATGGTTTTATGGATACTTGTGATGGTATTTTTTCTGCAAGGCCAAGAGAAAGAGCCTTGGAAATTATGAAAGACAGCCGTGTAGGAGCACATAGTGTAACTTCGGTAACACTATTATTTATAATTAAATATTCAATTTATTCTTCTTTACAGTATTTGAATAATCCATATATTATAACCTTACTTGCACCAGCTGTTGGTCTATGGTTTTTGTTATTTATAATTGTCTTTTTCCCTTATGCAAGAAAAGAAGGTATTGGTAAATTTTTCAAAGACAGAACAAAGATATCATATTTTTATTTAAGTTCAGCAATATTGTTTGCTGCTTCTTGGTTAGTGGCAGGAAACTTTTATCCAATTGTTGGTATTTTAATTACTTTTTTTGCAGGACTTTCTGTATCATCAAAAATAAACAATTTTTTACTAGGTCATACAGGAGATACATATGGAGCTATGGCTCAAACTGCTCAGGGGATTTTCATGCTGGTAATGATCTTTTTGTTATATTAGGAGTGAATTTTATTGCAAGTTACTGTTAAAGTGCCAGGAAGCTGCGGAGAATTAATACAAGGTATGATGGGAGAAGTAAATTTTCTAGTTACCTGCCCTGTTAATTGCTATTCTCTTGTTTCTATAAAAAAAAATAATTCTGGTAACATTTCTGTTAATGTTTCAGGAAAGATTAAGTTGTTGTCTGCTGTACGTGAAACTATTAAAATGTATAATCTTGATAATGAATCCGGATATGAAATTATTTTGGAATCAGATTTACCAATAGGTAAAGGTATGGCAAGCAGCACTGCGGATATGACAGCAGCTATAATTGCTACTGGTATTATAAACAATAAATATTTATCGGAAAATGAAATAGCAAAAATTCTACTAAAAATTGAACCCTCTGATGGTATTTTTTACCAAGGAGTTGTAGCCTTTGACCATATTCATGGATCTTATTATGAAAAAGTTGGAGATGCTTTTAAGGCTAATTTTTTAATTTATGACTATGGTGGAGAAGTTGATACTATAAAATTCAATTCTGATCCAGATTTAAAAAGGAAAAATATTGAAAAAATTCCAGTTATAGAAAAAGCATATTTTATGATTAAAGAAAGCTTTGTAAATAAAGATATTAAAAAACTAGGAGAAGCAATAACTCTTAGCTCTTTGGAAAATCAAAAAATATTATACAAAGAAAATCTTGAAGATATTATAAAACTTGCTTATTCTTGTGATGCATATGGAGTAAATATCGCTCATAGCGGAACTTTAATTGGTATTTTAAATGATGAAAAAACTCAAACCGAAAATTTGAAAACTACTATAAAAGAAAAATATCCTAAACTTACTTTATTAGGTAATTTCCAGATGGTTAATGGTGGCTTTGAATACGAAATCAGGAGGTAACAAAAAATGAAGAAAAGTGGTCACGGAGGTAACTTAAAGTTTTATTCAGAAAAATATAAAATACCTCAGAGCCTGCTGATTGATTTTAGTGCAAATATAAATCCTCTTGGTCCTGAGAAAAGCGTTTTTGAAGTAATCTCTGCTAATATTCAAAATATAAAAGATTATCCGGAACCAAACTCTGAATCCCTTTTAGGAATCGCTGAAGAACAACTTAACATTCCTAAATCTAATTTTATTTTTGGTAATGGGGCGGCAGAACTGCTTTTTTTACTAGTAGGTTATTTATCTCCTAAAAATGTTTATATTCCAGCGCCATCTTTTTCTGAATATGAAACAGCTGCTAAATCAGTTGGTGCAAATATAAATTTTTATGATTTGGAAAATGATTTTACTACTTTTAACAGTTCTTTTATAAATGATTTATCTTCAGGAGATATTGTATTTATTTGTAATCCTAATAATCCTACAGGAACATACTTTGAGAAGAGTACTTTAGATAATTTACTATCAGAAATTAGCAAAAAAGGTGCTTATCTATTTATTGATGAGTCTTTTATTGATTTTATAGAAGAAGAAAAATATTTTTCTTTTAGAAAAGAAGCAGGAGAAAAAAGCAATCTATTTGTTCTATATTCTTTAACAAAAATATATGGCATTCCAGGTCTTCGTTTAGGAATGCTTTTTGGAAATCACTCTGTAATATCTGATTTATATGAAAGGAAAGATCCTTGGAACGTAAATACTTTTGCTCAAAAAGCCGGAGAAGTTCTTTTCCAAGATACAGATTTTATTTTTAAATCACAAAAGTATTTTTATGAGGAAAGGCAAAGAATGTATGAAAGTTTATTAAATATAGAAAATATAAAGCCATATAAGCCTTCTGCTAATTATATATTTATTGAAATAACCAAAGATTCAACAGTTGAGGACTTGCAAGATTTTTTAATTAAAGAAAAAATATTAATTAGAAACTGTAGTAATTATCCAGGACTAAATAATAAGTTTTTTAGGATTGCTATTAAAAGAAAAGAAGAAAATGATTTTCTTATTTCAAAATTAAGTAATTATTTTTCAAAATAGAATTTGAGGTGCTTAGATGACCAGGCTGGTTTTAGTAAGACATGGTTATACATATTGGAATGAAGAAAAAAAATATCAGGGTTTTGCAGATATTAATTTAAATCCCCAAGGAATAAATGAAGCAAAAAAAGTTGCAAAAAGACTTTCAGTAGAAAATTTTGATAGAATTTATTCAAGCCCATTGAGAAGAGCGATGGAAACTGCTGAAATTATTAATGAAAATTTTAATAAAAAAATTCATATCTGTGAATGTTTAAAAGAAATTAATTTTGGGGATTGGGAAGGTCATACTTTTGAGGAAATTGCACATAATTATCCCGACTTAAGTAAAGAGTGGCTTGAGAAACCAGCAGATATGAGACCTCCTAACGGAGAAAATTTCCGGGATCTTCAAGAAAGAGCAATAAATGTTTTACATGAAATATATGATTTAAATAAGGGTAAAAATGTATTGATAGTTACTCATGGGGGATTAATTAGTGTTTTAGTATGTCATATACTTAAAATAGGATTAGATGAATTATGGAAGTTTATTTCTTCAAATACTGGCATAACTATCCTAGAAGAATATGATAATGAGTTAATATTAACGACGTTTAATGAGCATGGTCATTTGAAGTATTTGTAAAATAATTGTAATATAAAAGTGTATTCTGATTATTTTATATTTAATAGGGGTAAAAAATAGAAAGGAGGTATAAGATGGACTTTGAAAAGAAGTATAAAGAAAATTATTATGACTCATTTGAGAAAAAGGCAGAGAAAATTATTAGCAGTACCGAGAAAACCAGCCAGCTGATTAATGATGCAATGGAAAAGGCGACAAAAATAAGTAATGGTCCAGTAGATGATATTTGGGCTAACCTTCAGGTCTTTTTTGATTTAATGAAGGATTGGATAAAAGGAAATTATAAAAACGTTCCTTTAGGCTCAATAATAATGATTACTGCGTCAATTATATATTTCCTGACACCATTTGATATTATTCCAGATTTTATTATAGGCTTAGGCTATATCGACGACTTGTCAATAATATCTTATACTTTCAAACAAATCCAAAATGATATTGATAAATATCAGATTTGGAAAAGTGTACGGGAACTAGGAAATTCGTTAGACTAAATCACAGGGAGGTACTATTTATGTTTTATTTAAATGAAAGAAAAAGAAGAGAATTGGAAGACTATTATCAAGCAAAAGCGCAAAAAGATCAGGCTGCCAGTGCTGCCTGGGGTGCTATTATAGGTTTAGGTGTTGGTGCACTAGCTGGATTATTATTCGCACCAAAGCCCGGAACAGAAATGAGAGAGGAACTTGCTAAAAAAGGCAAGGAAACTTTAGAATACGCAAAAGATACAGCTCAGGAAGTAAGAGAATCTGCAAAATTAACTGCAGAAGAAATTAAACAAAGAACTGAAGTCGTAGCTTCAGATTTAAAAGAAAAAGCTCATGAATTTAAAGACAATTTAACTTCATCTTATGAAGAGATTGAAGAAGAAGTTTTAGAAGAACTTGAAGAAATGGAAGAAAAAGCTAAAGAAATTAAAGAAGAAGTAAAAAGTAAAATCAATAAATAAAATATGAATTGGAGTTGAGAAGATAGTGATTTCTATAGTCGATCTTGGATATTTTATTCTGTTTGCTTTATTGGCAGCTCTTGTTATTTATTTGATTATTACTTTAAAAAATATTAATGATCTTTTGAAGGAAGCAAAGAGAATTACCATTGAAAATGAGAAAAGCTTACAGTCTACCTTAGAAAGTGTTTCTGGTATAACTAATAATATTGATTTAATTACTAAAGACGTGAACGGTATGAGCACTTTAGTAAAAGGCGGATTTGAAAGAGCGGACAGAACTTTAGGTGTTGTAGAAAAGAATATAAAAGGTTCTGCTGAAAGTGTTAAGCACAATGTTGAAGAGTCTGCTGGTGCTGTAAGAAGAAACGTAGAAGAATTAGCTTCTTATATTGGCCTCATAACAAAAGTGGTTGATTCTTTTGCTAGTATTTTTTTAAATCGTAAAAAGTAAATTCATAAAAATTTAGCCGTATTTCTATATTTGGAAATACGGCTTTTTTATTGTAAAATATAGTAGTTATAAGTTTTTATTACTGGAGGAATTAAATTGTCAAAATATCATATCATAACTTTTGGATGTCAAATGAACGAAAGAGATAGCGAATATATAGCAGGTACACTTGAAACAATGGGATATATATCTACTGATAATATCAATGATGCGAATATTATCTTTTTAAATACATGCACCATAAGAGAGAAAGCTGAGAATAAAGCTTTAAGTTTATTAGGAGAATTAAGAAAAAATAAAAAGAATAATCCTGATTTAATAATTGGTGTTGCAGGTTGTTTAAGTCAGCAAGAAGGAAAGGCAAAAAAAATAGCATCATCTTTAAAACACGTGGATATAATACTTGGTACCCACAACCTTCACGAACTTTCAGGAATGCTTAAAAAAGTATTACAAAAGGAAGGTCAGCAGGTTAATGTATGGGATAAAGAAGGAGAAATTTTCGAAGGAATGACCGATTCCCGAGCTTATCCATTTAAATCATTAATAAATATTATTTATGGATGTAATAATTTTTGTACTTATTGTATCGTTCCTTATGTAAGAGGGCGGGAACGAAGCCGCAAACCTGAATCTATAGTGGAAGAAGTAAAAGATAAGGTGAAAAATGGAGTTAAAGAAGTAATGCTTCTTGGTCAGAATGTAAATTCCTATGGTAAAGATTTTGAAAATAATAAATTTTCTTTTGCAGATTTAATAAGAGAATTAAATAATATAGAAGGTCTTGAAAGAATTCGCTATATGACATCACATCCAAGGGATTTTAGTGATGATCTTATTAAAGCTATATCTGATTCGCCTAAGGTTACGGATCACTTCCATTTACCAGTTCAATCTGGAAGTAACAATATATTAAAAAGGATGAACAGGGGATATACAAAAGAATATTATCTTGATTTAATAAAAAAAATCAGAGAAGTTAGACCAAATGCTGCAATTACCACCGATATAATTGTTGGCTTCCCAGGTGAAAGTGAAGAAGATTTTCAAGATACTGTTTCATTAGTTAATGAAGTTAAATTTGCATCTGCATTTTCATTTATGTATTCTCCCAGAAAAGGTACACCGGCCACAGAATTTAAAGAACAGGTTCCTTTAAAAGAAAAAAAAGAGAGAATATATTATTTAAATAAAATAATTAATGAACATGAATTAAATTATAATAAAAATCTTCAAAATGTTGTCTTAAGTTGTTTAATTGAAGGTAAGTATAAAGGGAAAGATAAATTAATTGGTAAGACTTCAGGTTACAGGAGTGTTATTGTTGATGGACCAGAAAGCCTTGTCGGAGAGATAGTTGATGTTTTAATTAATGATTCAAGTAAACAACTAAAAGGGAAAGCAGTGCAGGAGGGATAGTTATGATAATAGATAAAGCAGTTGAGATATCAAACTTAATAAAAGAATCTGAAGAATTAAACAGATATAAAAATGCAAAAAAAGAATTGAAAAATAACCCTGATCTTGAACACGATTTGAACTACTATATGAATTTACTAGAAAGTCTTGATACTTCCGAAATCTCCTTCGAAAATTTAGAAGATGATCAACGGGAAGAGATAGAAGAACTTGAAAAAATGTTTTCTAATAGCGATGTTGTTAAAAACTTTTTATCAAGTGAAGCTGAATTAAAAGAAATGCTAAAAATGATTAATAAAATAATTAATCAGGCAATGAACAGATAATTATTACAAAAGCCAGCTATTGCTGGTTTTTTTATAATATAAATTGGAGGTAGTTATGTTTTCGAATACGCCAATGCTCAGACAATATAAAGAAATAAAAGACCTTCACAAGGATTGCATTTTGTTTTTCAGAATGGGAGATTTCTATGAAATGTTTGGAGATGATGCAGTAATTGCTTCCAAAGAATTAGAAATTGTTCTTACTGCCAGAGATGCAGGGGCTGGAAATAAAATTCCTATGTGTGGAGTGCCTTATCATTCTGCTGAAAACTATATATCAGCTCTTATTCAAAAGGGCTATAAAGTTGCAATATGTGAACAAACAGAGGATCCAGCTTTAGCCAAAGGCATTGTTAAAAGAGAAGTAGTAAGAATTATTACTCCAGGGACTCTTATTGATGGAAAATTACTTGAAGATAATAAAAATAATTTTCTCTTAGCTGTTCATAAGAATAAGAAAAATATATTTGGTATAGCTGCGGTGGATATATCTACAGGAGAGTTTTATACAACAGAGGTTTCTAAAGAAAGGGAGTTCTTTGATGAAATAACTAAATATAGTCCTTCAGAAATTATTACCTCTGAAAAAGATAATGATTTTTTTAAGAATATCATTTCTAAAAAAAATACAAATATAATTGTTAATTCTCATTTTGATTATGCCTTTAACTATGATTTTGCAGAAAAATGGATTTTAAATCATTTAAAAATACAGTCATTAACGAGTGTTGGATTATCGGAATTCTCCAATGCAGTTATTGCTTCTGGTGGAGCCCTAGATTATTTAAAATATAATCAAAAAAACACACTTTCAAATTTATTTAAAATTACATACTATCAACCAGAAGAAAAAATGATACTTGATTACCCAACCAGAAAAAATTTGGAAATATTTGAGTCCAATAATATAAGCAAAAAAAATACAGCCCTTCTGGGAGTAATTGATTATACAAAAACTGCAATGGGATCAAGGAAATTAAAATCATGGCTTTCCCAGCCCCTTACAGATTTAAATAAAATTAACAATAGACTAGGAAATACCAAAGCATATTTAACAGAATTTGATATATCCTCAGAACTAAGAAACATTTTTGAAGAAATTTATGACCTGGAAAGAATATTGGCAAAGGTAACATTTGAAACTGCAAATGCCAGAGATTTAATTGCCTTAAAAAATTCTCTTAAGGTAATTCCTTTGATAAAAGAAAATTTAAGTATGACAAATATAAGAGAACTAAAAAATACAGGAGAAAAAATTGATTCTTTAGAAGATTTATTTGATTTACTTGAAAGAAGTATAAACGAAGATCCTCCTTTTACAGTAAGAGAAGGGAATTTGATTAAGGATACATTTAACCCAGAACTTGATGAATTAAGGGAAATAACCCAAAAAGGGAAAGAATGGATCTCTGCCCTTGAAAATAAAGAAAAAGAAAAAACAGGGATTAAAAACTTAAAAATTGGTTTTAACAAAGTATTTGGATACTACCTTGAAATAACGAAATCTAACATTGGGCAGGCTCCAGATTATTTTATAAGAAAACAAACCCTGGCAAATGCAGAAAGATACATAACTCCTGAATTAAAAGAAATGGAAGCTAAAGTAATTGGTGCTGATGATAAAATTAAAAAGCTGGAATATGAATTATTTGCTGAGATAAGAAAAATAATTAAGGAAAATTATTCCCAAAGAATTATCAGTACAGCTGATTTATTGTCAGAAATAGATGTATATGTATCTATGGCATTTTCCGCTCAAAAAAACAATTTTACTTGTCCAGTTATGAATGACGGAGATTATCTGTCTGTAGAGGCCCTAAGGCACCCTGTAGTTGAAAAGAATCTTGAAGGTGAATGGTATACACCTAATGATGTTTTCATGAACCAGGATAGCCACAATTTCCTTATTATAACCGGACCAAATATGGGAGGGAAAAGTACCTATTGCCGAAGTATTGCAATTGCTGCAATCTTGGCTCAAACAGGTTCTTTTGTACCAGCAAAATATGCAGAATTACCAGTTTTCGACAGAATTTTTGCAAGAATTGGTGCCAGTGATGATTTAACAACTGGTCAAAGTACTTTTATGGTTGAAATGAATGAGGTTTCAAATATTATTAATAACGCTACTTCTAAAAGTTTAATTATTCTTGATGAAGTTGGAAGAGGTACCAGTACTTATGATGGGCTTTCTTTGGCTTGGGCACTTACAGAGTATTTAAGTCAAAAAGTTAAAGGGAAATCATTATTTGCAACCCACTATCATGAACTTACTGAACTTGAAAATAAGTATGAAAATATAAAAAATCTAAATGTAAAAGTTGAAGAAGAAGGAACTAAAATTGTATTTCTTCATGAAATTTCTCCAGGAAAGGCTGACCGGAGTTATGGAATACAAGTAGCAGAGCTGGCAGGTTTACCTAAAGGAATCATTAAACAGGCTAAGAAAATTTTAAATGAGCTGGAAAAGGATAAAAATAATTATCGACAGCTTTCAATAGAACAATTAATGTCTGCAAATGAATTTTTAGTTGAAGAAACCATACCAGAAAAGAATGAAATTATTGAAGAGTTATCCTCACTAGATGTAAATAGTATTACTCCTTTAGAAGCCTTAAAGATTTTAGCGGAATTAAAGGAGAAAATAACAAAGGAGGTTTAAAATATGATACTAGGTATTGATGTAGGGGGAACCTACTCGGATGGTGTTTTAATCTCCAATAATAAAATTATTAATCAAGTAAAAGTAAAAACAAATTCAGAAGATCTTATTTCTTCTATAAAAGAAATAAAAGGATCATTAAATATTTCAGATAAGTCTCTTGAAAAAGTTATTGTAAGTACTACTTTAATGACAAATTTTATTGTTGAAAAGAAATATGAAAAAATTGGATTATTTTTGATTCCAGGACCAGGGATGGTTTATTCTGATAGTTTATTCCCATTTCCATATAAATTATTAAAAGGTGGTATAGATTTTCAGGGCAGATTAATATCAGATATTAATAAGGATGAAGTTATAAAAAAAACAGAAGAGTTTTTAAATGCTGGTATAGATAAAATTAGCATTAACGGGAAATTTTCTCCAAGAAATCCTGTATTAGAAAACAAAGTATATGAGATTATTAAAAAAAACTTTCCTGAAATAAAAATTGAAAAAGGAATAGATTTATCTGGAAATTTAAATTTTATAAGAAGATCAGTAAGTTCCGGTTTGAAAATTGCATCTGAAGAAGTTTTTGAAAACTTTCTAAAGGCTCTAATTATAGTTTTCCCAGATACTAAAAATATTAATATATTAAAATCTGATGGAGGTTTGGTACCTTTAGAGTTAAGCAGGAATTTTTCTGTTGAAACTATTTTTTCCGGGCCGGCAGCAAGTGCATTTGGTGCTTTAGCCTTGTTAAAAGACATACAATCAGCACTTGTAATTGATATTGGTGGGACTACTTCAGATTACAGCTTGATTCTAAATAAAGAACCATTATTTGCATCAAAAGGAATTAAAATAAATAACTTTTATACTACTGCCCGAGGCTTAAGTGTTTTTTCTCTCCCATTGGGTGGAGATACAAAAATTAACTTTCATTCGGAAGGATTTAATTTTAGTATTAACAAAACTCTTCCTGCTATGGAAGGGGGAAATGATATTACTATTTCTGATTGTCTGTGTTTTTTAAATGAAATTAATATTGGCAACAGGGAACTGGCTTCTAAGGCATTACAAAAAGAAGCAAAAACTCTTGGTATTTCAGAAAAAGATCTGGCGGATAAAATACTTAATCAGGCAGGAAAAATCATTGCAGATAGTTTAAGCCAAGTTATTGAACATTGGGAGAAAGAACCCAAGTACAAGGTTTGGCAAATAGAAAATCAAATGAAAATTTATCCAGAGGTTTTGTTTTTAATTGGTGGACCAGCTAAAGGTTTGAAAAAATATATACAAAACTACATTGATATTCCAGTTGTAGTTGACTCAAAGGCAATGACTGCAAATGCCTTAGGAGCGGCTTTGGCGAAGGAAAGTTTTTCTTCATATATTAGAATAAATACATCTGAAGGTACTGTTTCCTCAGGATGGGGGTATTTTGAAGAAAAAAACTTTAGCAAAAGGCTGCATCCAGATGAGGGAAAAGAATATGCTCTGAAGATTACTAATAGGCACTTAAATAATTTAGGAATTAAAGATATTCCACAGATATATGAACATGAAATATTTAGTATAGTCAGGGATGGTTACACCAGTGGTCAAATTCATGAGATTCATCTAGGTTTAAAGCCAGGAATAAGGGAGGGTGTTAAACTATGAAAAAAACAGGATTGATTTTTTTCCCCGCTTTTGACTGGTCAATTTCACAAACTCATCCTGAAAGAGAAGAAAGGCTTTTATATACCAGGGACCAGTTGCTGGAAGAAGGATTTTTAGATTTAGATAATATTGTTGAATATAAAGCAGAATTAGCTGAGACTAAGGATATTTTAAGAGTACATTTTTGCATTCCTGACTATAAAGGTTTAATAACTAATCCTCATTTAATAGCTGCTGGTTCCTGCAAACTTCTTGCAGATGAATTTATGGAAGGGAAAATTAAGAATGCTTTTTCTCTTGTCAGACCCCCAGGCCACCACGCAATGCATGTAACTTATGATAATAGAGGTTTTTGTAATATAAATAACGAAGCAATAATGATTGAATATATGAGAAAAAAATATGGTATACGAAAAGTAGCTATTATTGATTCTGATGTTCACCACGGTGATGGAACTCAGGATATTTTTTATAATGATCCAGATGTTCTTTTTATTTCTTTTCATCAGGACGGACGAACACTTTATCCAGGTTCCGGGTTCCCAGAAGAAGCTGGAGGGGTAAATGCCTATGGTAAAACAATCAATATTCCCATGGCCCCAGGTACAGGAGATATCGGAATTCACAGAATTATAGATAAAGCTATATTGCCTATATTAGAGGATTTTAAACCAGAACTTGTAATAAATTCAGCTGGTCAGGACAATCATTTTACTGATCCTCTTGCTAATATGCGTTTTACTGCCAAAGGTTATGGTTTATTAACAGAAAAATTGAATCCAGATATAGTGGTTCTGGAAGGTGGTTATGCTGTTGAATCAGCCCTTCCCTATGTAAATATGGCAGTAATTCTAGCCTTAACTGGCCAGGACTATTCTAATGTAATAGAGCCAGAATTAAAAGAATCACTAATTTATGAAAAAGAAGAAGTTTTAGCATATACAGATAAACTTATTGATGGTGTTAACAAAAGATGGGAAGATTCAAAAAAGGCCGATAAAGAAGAACTATTTGGTAAAGAAAAATTTATAACCAGAAGAAAAAACATTTTTTATGATACAAATTTTTTAAGTGAAAATCAGATTGAATCAGTTAGAAAATGCAATTCTTGCCCAGGTTGGATTGGGATTCATTCATACTTAGAAAGAGGAAGCTACGATGGTAATTCCTATTGTATTTCTATTCCATTATATGCCTGCTCTGAATGCAGAGAAGAAGCATTAAATGAATATGATATTAAATGTAAAGACAAGAAGTATGATAATGTATTTCTCCAGGATAAAATGAAGGATTTATACCTTGTAAACGGAAAGGAAATTATATAGTGAAAAGAATTAATCTCCTTGATAAAAAAGTTTTTGAAAAAATAGCTGCAGGGGAAATTGTTGAGGGCCCAGTTTCTGTTGTTAAAGAATTGCTGGAAAATTCTCTTGATGCAGGGGCTGATTTTGTTGAAGTTGATATTGAAAATGCTGGTATGTCTCTAATCCGAATAATTGACAATGGTTCAGGAATTCATCATGAAGATCTTGAGAAAGCATTTCTTAGTCATGCTACCAGCAAAATATTCACTGAAAATGATTTGGATAATATTTCAACATTTGGATTTAGGGGGGAAGCTCTGGCCTCAATCTCTGCCGTTTCTGATATAGAAATAGTCTCAAAAACTCAGTATGACACCTCTGGAAAATATTTAGTTCTTTCAGAAGGGAGCATAAAAGAAAAAGGGACTAAAAAAATTCTTCAGGGAACAAAGATAGAAGTAAAAAACCTTTTTTTTAATTTACCAGCCAGAAAAAAATTCGTCAGCAACTTAAATCTAGAGAGTGGAAAAATAACAGAGCTTGTATCTAATTATGCTTTAGGTCACCCAGATATTAATTTTATTTTAAAAAGAGACAACGAAATAATTATTGATACACGAGGATATTCAGGTTGGGAAAAAAGAACAAGCTATATTTTTAAAAGGAAAAAAGACAGTTTTTTTGTTATTAGCGGAAGTGATGAAAACAACTTTATAAAAGGAGTTCTTTTTAATCCTCAAATTAATAAGAATAATAAGAAATCTCAGATTTTTTTTGTTAATGGAAGATTAATTAAAAGTAGTTTGTTAAATAACCTTCTTGATGAGGCTTATGATGGACTAATTGGTAAAGGAAGATTTCCAATTTGTGTTTTAAATATTGAATTAGATCCAGGGAAAATCGATGTAAATATTCATCCGGCAAAAACAGAAATAAGATTTTTAGATGAACAAGAATTAAAGAGAAAGATTTTACCTATAATAAAAAATACTTTAGTAGAAAATCTAAGTACCCAAAATAAAATGAGTAACATTGCAGTTTTTGAAAGTAAACCATTATTAAGACCTATAGTCCAAAACAATGATATTTTT
>RZYW01000071.1 GCA_009930175.1 Clostridia bacterium | reverse complement strand
TCAAATACTTTCTCTGTTCGCTTTCTGGTTTCCTTTATCATACTTTCACCTTCCTATAGCGCCGCTAGTCTGTTTGTCTGGATTTAAATCCTTTATACTCCCAATTATACGAACGTACGTTTGTTTTTGTAAAGCGAACAGATACGGATAGGTAAAAAAGTCGGAAATTTTTCGAGAAAGTTCTATCCTCTGATAAATCCTAGAGAACTGTTTGCGAATATTTTAGGTAGAAAGGGAAGGTGATAGTTATGTCGAATTACACAGAAGAATCGAGTATGTTCCTCAAATTAGATGGGGGCTCCATGAAGATGATTGAAGCGTTGCAAACGCATTTGGCTTTGGAGTATGAATTTTTTGAAACACCTGCTGATATTGTTGAGTCTGCGATTTTTGAGATGTATTCACGGATGTTTCTAGGTGAGGAAATAAATTAAAGTTGGTGTATGATCCTGTATAAAAAAAAGAATTTTGTTGTTGATTAGTCAAATAAAAAAATAAAAAAACTCATAAACATTCTAGAGGAGGCCTTTCTTAACAAGTGCAAGAAGCTGCTTGCAACTAGTTAATTTGACAACGATCATCTCTTTCCATGGTTCCTTTCTGGCAAGAAGCAGCTAAAGCTAGACTCAGCCAAAAAAAGCTATCATGGAAAGGCTAATTATCAAATTGTTGCATGCTAACCGATTGTGATCAGCTACATGTAACGGATAAATTAATCTTTTACTGTAGGTCAAGTTGTTCTTGTAATTCTCCAAGGAAATAAAAGTTCAGACAATAAAACTATTCACTTGAACAATCGTAGGAAAAGGGGATGGACAAATTTTTCTTATCTCCTTTTAGTTTATTTATTGCGTTCTTATTGCATACGAGTCTAATAAAATCCGAGTCATAATTTGTAATGGTAGTCTGGATCGCACTTCGTAATCAGGAAAATAGGAAAAAGAAGATTTAAATCCAACAAAAGTAATCTCAGATAATTTAGCTAGAGAACCTTGGGCGTTTGCAGTAAATGTAATAGTTTTAATACTATGTTGATTACAATTATTTGCTGCTTCAACCAGCTCAGGTGTTTCACCATTTAAAGACACAAATATAACAATACCGTTATTATCAATTTTCTTACTGATACTCTTTATGATATTTGGGTCATCATGGAGTTCACAATGTTTTCCCATTAGCTGAAACTTAATCATCATTTCTTTTGCTATAAGTTCAGAAAAACCACGCGCAAAAATAATGATTTTATCAGAAGCTTTTATATTTTGAATGGCATCTTCAATAGTACCGCTATCTAGCATTTGGATTGTTCTTGTTACTTCTTGTTCATTTTTCATTATAGCTTCACGAATCTTTTTATCTACTTGGTCAATAATAGCAAATTTCGGATTATATTCCTGTTCATTTTTTAAATAATGTTTAAAAGAAGTAAATCCGTCATAACCTATTTTTTTCATAGTTCTGACAATCGTCGATGTTGAAACATTTGCTAACTCACTTAATTTTACTATAGAGAATTCTGGTATATCATCCAAATTTTTTTCTATATATTCTAATAAGAATTGCTCTGAACTACTGAAGCGAACGTCTTTATGTTGATTTTTTTGTAGGTATGAAATATTCATTAAGAAGAGAGGCTCCTTTCAAGAGTTGGAAATGTTTTCCTAAGAATTTGCAGATTAACGTTAATTTTGAAAACCTTTTCATTATATTTTATGACATAATTAAATTATAAAGGAAAGAAGAAAAAAATGAAAGAAGGGGTTAAATGATTTATACGTGCACAATGAATCCAGCTATAGATTTATTTGTATCAACAAATGAATATGATCCATTAATAGTTAATAGAACTTTAGACGAAGATATACAGCCGAATGGAAAAGGTGTGAATATTTCATTTATTTTAAAAATGTTGGGTATTGAAAATGTTGCTCTTGGTTTTATCGGAGGATTCACAGGAACGTTTATTGAAGAGGAGCTAGAGAAAAAAGGAATAACAACAAAATTTGTTCGTGTTGAAGGTATTACTCGAATCAATGTATTTACTCATGTTGAATCAAAAAATACAGAGTATAAGTTAGTTAATAGAGGTCCATTAATAAATTCAAAACAAGTAAGTGAACTTATTAATAGAATTAAATTATTAAATGAAGATGATACTTTATTTGTTTCTGGAAGCAACCCTAGAGGAGTAACAGATGAAATCATAGTAGAAATTGCAAAGTTATCAAAAAAGAATAAGTTTAAGCTTGTTCTGGATACAAGTTCTAAAATAGTACTTGAAAGTTTACAATATAATCCTTATTGTATCAAACCTAATAATGAAGAGTTAGCAAATTGGTTTGAAAAAGAAAGCTTAACAGATGAAGAACTAAATTACTACGGGAAAAAGTTAGTAGAAATGGGTGCTGAGATAGTTCTTCTTTCTTTAGGCAAAGAGGGATGTTTACTTTTTACTAAAGAAGAAAGTTTATACGTAAATGCTCCTAAAGGCAAAGTTATAAATACAGCTTGTTCAGGAGATACATTGTTAGCAACATTTATAGGATTATTAAAAAAAGAACTTGAATTAGGAGAGGCACTCAAAGAAGCCGTTGCTGCTGGAAGCTCAACAGCGTTCTCACCCGGTTTAACAGATTTTTCGGATGTTGAAGAATTAAAAAAACAAATGCAAGTAAAAAATTTAACTATAGAACAGGAGAATATAAATGTCTAAATTTACTATTGTTGCTGCAACTGGTTGTCCAACTGGGATCGCACATACTTATATGGCGCAAGAAGCTCTAGAACAAGCAGCAAAAAAAGCTGGAGTTCAAATTAAGGTCGAAACCCATGGACAAATAGGCGTTGAAAATACATTAACTACCCAAGAAATTAAAGACGCCGATGTAGTAATTATTGCTGCAGATAAAGACGTACACGCTGAGAGATTTGAAGGGAAAAGAATTATTGACGTTTCAGTCAGTAAAGGAATTAAAGATGCTGATAATTTAATTCAAGATGCAATTAATGGTAAAGGTAAACTTAGAACTGTTACAAGTCAAAATAATGAGAAAGTAAATAACTCAAATAATGAAAGAGAAAATGACAAAACAAGTATCGGCCGTTTGATCTATAAACATTTAATGAATGGTGTTTCACACATGCTACCTTTTGTAGTTAGTGGTGGGGTCCTTGTTGCTATTTCTTTTCTATGGGGAATCTTTTCAGCAGATCCGACAAACGCGCAATACAATGAATTTGCAGCTACATTAAATCAAATTGGTGGTTTGGCAATGGGATTAATGGTACCTATACTGTCTGCTTATATTGCTGAAAGTATTGCTCAAAGACCGGGATTGGTTGTAGGATTTGTTGGAGGTTTAGTTGCTAACAATGGAGGTACAGGGTTTTTAGGAGGAATTGTATCGGGATTTGTAGCAGGATATACTATTTTATTACTAAGTAGAATTCTAAAAGGAATGCCGAAATCTCTTGATGGCTTGAAAGCGATTTTCCTATATCCAGTAATTGGAGTATTTGTTACAGGGCTACTTATGGTTGCAATTTCTCAACCAATGGAAGCAGTCAATATTGGCATGATTGACTTCTTAGCAGGTTTTCAAAATTCCAATCCAGTCTTATTAGGTTTAATTGTAGGATGTATGTCAGCATTTGATATGGGAGGCCCTATTAACAAAGCTGCATATGTCACAGGTACTGCTTTATTAGCACAAGGAAATCCATATTTTATGGCTGGTGTTTCAGCGGCATGTATTGCGCCTCCTCTAATCACTGGTTTTTCCGTATTATTCTTTGGGAAATACTATGATAAGGAAGAACGTAATTCAGGTTTAGTCAATTTTATATTAGGTTCAACTCATATTACAGAAGGTGCTATTCCATTTGCTGCTAAAGACCCGTTACGTGTAATTCCAACTCTAATGTTAGGTTCCTCAATAGCAGCGATCTTAACATACATGTTTAAAGTACAAGTACCAGCTCCACATGGTGGGTTTTTAGTTTTACCAGTAGTAACAAATGGATTACTATGGGTTGTTGCCATACTTGTGGGATCAATTATTGGCGGGCTTGTACTAGGTTCCATCCGTAAATACAGTATGGAAAAATTAAAATCAGCAGTAGAAAAAATATAATAAATCCTGGATTCCCGGTAAAATTATAACGTGGAGTATTGAAATCTTGATAAATCAATGTTTCACTTTTGAACCTCGTTATAAACCGTCATGGTGATTTATAACGAGGTTGATGGAAAAAGACCGTAGGCATGGGCTTTTTCAGTACCACGTTATAATAATCCGGGAATGAAGGATAAATGAATAGAGGCTAAATAAAATGGGATTAGATATTCAAAAATCTATTTTGGTAGATGTTTCTGCAAATAGTCAAAAGGATATTTTTAAATTAATTTCAAATGAGGCAGTTAATAAAGGTTATGCAAATGATAGCAATCTTTTAATGGAAGCATTAATTAATCGTGAAAATGAAGGTACTACAGGAATGATGGATGGCTTTGCTATCCCTCATGCTAAGAGTAACACCATTAAAATACCCGCTTTAATTATTTTTAAATTAACAAATGGTGTGGAATGGAATTCTATGGATGGAAAGAAAATAAATTTTGTGATTTCATTATTGATTCCTGAAGAAGAAAAAGGCACTACACATTTACAACTGCTTTCAAAAGTCGCAAGGTTATTGATGAAAGAAGAAGTTAAGAATTTACTAAAAGAAGCAAAAAGCGAGCTGGAAATAGAAGCTATATTAACTAAATATATTGATAAATAAAATGAAAATGGGGTAAGTAAACAATGAAATTAACAAAAAATAAAAAAGAAGCTTTAAAACGTTTATCAGATAAAAATGGAGTTATTGGTGCATTAGCAATTGATCAACGTGGTTCACTTAAAAAAATGTTGGCTGCAGCAGCAAACAAGCCAGCTAACGAAGAAGATATCGTTGAATTCAAAAAAGTTATTTCTTCAGAGTTGACACCTTATTCTACTTCTATTTTATTAGACCCAGAATACGGTTTACCAGCAGCTAAATTACGTGCTGATGGAACAGGTTTATTAGTAGCTTATGAAAAAACTGGTTACGATGCTACTGAACCAGGTCGTTTACCAGATTTATTAGAAGAATGGTCTGTTTACCGCTTGAAAGAAGCTGGAGCAGATGCCATTAAATTCCTCTTGTATTATGACGTGGACGAAGATCAAAAAATCAACGATTACAAACATGTCTACATGGAAAGACTTGGATCAGAATGTGCTGCAGAAGATATTCCATTTTTCTTAGAATTAGTGTCTTATGATGCAAAAAATGACGATGCTAAGAGTCCAGAATATGCAAAAGTAAAACCTCACAAAGTAAACGAAATGATGAAAGAGTTCTCTAAACCACAATACAAAGTAGATGTATTAAAAGTAGAAGTACCAGTAAATATGGCTTATGTTGAAGGATACAATGGAGACAACACGCCTGTTTATACGAAAGAAGAAGCAACAAAATATTTTGTTGAACAAAGTGAAGCAACAGACTTACCATTTATCTTCTTAAGTGCTGGAGTATCAGCTAAAATGTTCCAAGATACATTGAAATTTGCGCATGCAGCAGGTTCTCAATTCAACGGAGTTTTATGTGGCCGTGCAACTTGGGCTAATGGTATTGAAGTGTTTGCTAAAGAAGGCGAAGAAGCTGGTAAAGAGTGGATGAATATAGTTGGTAAGAAAAATATTGAAGAATTAAATGCTGTATTAGCAGAAACTGCTGTACCTTATTTCGATAAAATAAAATAATTAAAACAAATAGACTTTAAGAGATTAAAAGACGGCTTTTGAGTGGTCTTGGTACCTCTTAAAGATATTTTTTTAAAAAGGATGAAAAAAAATGGGAAAATTAGAAGCAGTTCGCAAAGTAAATCCAAATTACACAATACTTGACGTAACCCATCCAGAATTTAAAGCTTATGGAACAATTCTTGAGGGCTATGATGATGCGGCTATCAAAGAGTATGCAGAAAAAAAAATTATCATTCCTAAAGAAGGGAATAGTTATTCTCCATCTAATGATGAGTTAGAAAAGTTCGAAATCATTAAAAAGATTGAAGCCGACGTCTATGCAGGTCTTCCAGTAGAAGCAGGCGAATGTGCAGGTAACAATACTGCTTTTTCAGCTTATGAATACCACCAAGGAAGCGAAGTAAATATTGTGTTAACGGATGTATTAATGGTTTTAGGGAAAAGAGAACAAGCTTTAGAAGGCGTTTTCAACGCGCAAGAGGATGCGAAGATATTTTATGTACCAGCAGGCACTATAATTGAAATGTACAGCTCAACGCTTCATTACAGTCCTTGTATTGTTGATAAGACTGGTTTTAAAGTAATTGTTGTCTTAATAAAAGGTTCAAATGAACCATTCGAAGGTAATTTTGAAAGTAAAAACGAAGAAATCGTCAAAAAAAATAAATTTCAATTGGTGCATGAAACCAGAACGGATAAGATTGCAGAAGGGATTAAAGTTGGGTTAGTGGGTGAATTAATCACTCTCAACTCTATTCGTTAAAAGTTAGACTAATCAAAACATACAAAGTGAATTTTTTAAAGAGTCTGGTTTGAGTATCAAACCTCAAAATTTCAAACATTTTATTGGTAATGAATAAGAAAATGCAAAAAAGTTTAATTTTT
>RZYW01000179.1 GCA_009930175.1 Clostridia bacterium | reverse complement strand
GGATATTATTGGTTGATAAAAACTCAGAAAATGGACCAAATTTCAAGAGATAATTTAATCTAAGCCAAAATTCTAATAAAGATTTGAGCATAAAAAAGAAGGCGCTACTCAGTCCTTTCTAAAAAAGACTTTTGCAACACCCCCTTTTTTTTGTATCTTGAATTGTCAAGTCAAGTGCAACGAGGTTTCATAATAAGCCTCAAAAGGACTTTTGTAACCTAAACACTTTCTTGGTCTCATATTAAGTGCCATAACATTAATAGCTACTTCTTCATCTGTGTAACTGTTAATGTCAGCTTTCTTGGGAATATACTCCCTAAGTAGTCCATTAGTATTCTCATTAGTTCCTCTGGCCCATGGTGCATGGGGAGCTGGAAAATAGAATTGAATACCATCAAGCTTCTCTGTCACAAAAGCATGTTGAGCAAATTCTTTACCCCTATCTGGAGTTATAGCTTTTAGCCAACCTTTTGGTAGCCCATTGAGTAATTCTATCATCTTGTTTGCAACAGGCCCTGAAGCTTTTTTACATGCCTTTCCTGCCAACAAATAGCGAGTAGTTCTATCTACTAAAGTAACAATACAAGACTCTCCAGGTTTACCTAAAATAGTATCTGCTTCTATATATCCTGGAACCAATCTATCATTTGCCTCTTCTGGTCTTTCTTCGAGGTTATGACTGATAACAATCTTCCCTCTTGTATCTTTTATTCCTCTTTTATGTCGTTTTTTCCCATGATGCCTAAGCATACGTGTAGCTTTTAAATATCCATTAGACTTGGTCTTATTATCAAATATCCCAGAGTAAATAGCTCTATATATAGTGTTAGTACTTAGCTGAATAGCATTGTTTTCCACTTTTAATCTATTGGATATTTGCTCAGGTGACCAATGATTATTTAAGAACAATCTTCTTACCAGCTCCCTAGTTTTAGGATCACTGACTTTTCTCTTAGCTCCTCCATGTAAATGCTGCTTTACAGCCCTATTTTGGGCATTTGTAGGGGAGTAAGGTCTTTTTCTTGTGGTATTCCTACTCAGTTCCCTACTAACAGTAGACTTGTTTCTTCCAATAAGTTCAGCAATCATAGTAATTGATGACTTTTGAGCAGTAAGAGATAATATCATTTCCCGTTCAAATATGCTAAGATGTGTGTATTGGTTCATATTCCACTCCTTGTAATTATAGGATCTTTCAATCTCTATTATACACCTTGTTTCAATATGAGCCATATTTTACCTTTCTATCCCTCGTTGCACTTCAATTGTACATTCAAGAATTAAAAAAGGATTGTTTCTATTAGTGATAGAAATCAATCCTTTTATTTATTATATTGTTAGTCTACTTTAATTAAAAAATAAATCTATATCATCT
>RZYW01000070.1 GCA_009930175.1 Clostridia bacterium | reverse complement strand
TAAGAAGATTTAATTGGCTGTTTACCAAATCTAAGGTGAGATACTGTTACACCACCTGATTTTTTTGAATCATATGAAAAATACCCTTGTGCATAAAGATTAGTATTATCTCCAATAATCTTAATTGCATCTTTATTTGCCCCAACTGTTCCATCGGAACCAAGACCCCAGAACTTGCATCTTTTAGTTCCTGCTGGCTCTGTGTTTATACTATCTTTTACTTCAATACTTGTATTAGTAACATCATCAATGATACCTACAGTAAATCCATTTTTAGGCTTTGCAGCAGCAAGATTATCATATACCGCCTTAACTTGATCTGTAGTAAAATCTTTTGAACCAAGACCATATCTTCCACCAATAATTAAAGGTTTCTCAGCTCTGTCATAAAACATTGCTTTAATATCTTTATACAAACCTTCACCTAATGATACTGGGTCTTTAGATCTGTCTAATACGCTGATTCTTTTAACTGTAGAAGGCATTGCCTGAAAGAAATATTTTTCAGAAAATGGTCTGTAAAGATGTACTTTTAACAAGCCCACTTTGTATCCATTTGCATTTAAATAATCGATAGTTTCTTCAATAACATTTGTTGAAGATCCCATAGAAACAATTATATTTTCTGCATCATCTGCTCCGTAATATACAAAAGGAGCATATTTTCTGCCTGTTACTTCACTGATTTTTTGCATATAGTCATTAACTATATCAGGAACTTCCTGATAATATTTATTAGATGCTTCTCTGCCCTGGAAGAATACATCTGGGTTTTGATTTGTTCCTCTTGTAACTGGATGTTCAGGGTTTAAGGCCCTGTCTCTGAATTCTTTTAATGCCTGTCTGTCAATAAGCTCAGAGAATGTATCATATTCAATTTGTTCAATTTTTTGAATTTCATGACTTGTACGGAAACCATCAAAGAAATGCAAGAAAGGCACTCTTGATTTAATAGCAGTAAGGTGAGCTACTCCAGCAAGGTCCATTACTTCCTGAACACTACCTGAACCAAGCATTGCAAACCCAGTTTGGTCTGTTGCCATAATATCAGAATGATCACCAAAAATTGAAAGAGCATGAGTTGCAATAGCTCTTGCACTTACATGAAAAACTCCTGGCAATAATTCACCAGCAATTTTATACATATTTGGAATCATTAACAATAAACCTTGAGAAGCCGTATAAGTTGTTGTAAGAGCTCCTGCTGATAAGGAACCATGAACAGCTCCAGCAGCTCCTGCTTCTGATTGCATTTCAACGACACTTACAGTTTGCCCAAAGATATTCTTTTTCCCATTTGCACTCCACTGATCAACATGTTCTGCCATATCAGATGATGGTGTAATAGGATAAATAGCAGCCACCTCTGTAAATGCATAAGATACATAGGCCGCTGCTGTATTTCCATCCATAGTTTTAAATTTTGAACTCATTTAATCACTCCTTGATTCTGTATTTTTTAAACCAGCAAAATAAATTCATCAGAATTTCTGTATTTAATCAGCCCCATATACAGAGCTCTTCCAATAACTACAGCATCAAATTCTTTTTCTGAAGCAGAACTTAAAAATTCTACATCTAATAAAGAAGTAATGCCCCCAGCTACTATAATATTATAGCCAATCTGGTCTGCCAGTTTTATTGCACCTTTTAAAAGGGATTTGTTTTTTGGTTCTTTTTTAGTAATATCTGTTACTATTACTTTTTTAATACCAAAGCTGAATAACTCTTTCAGTTTTTCTTCAGCATTAATATGTATAGGGTTGTTAAAACCTTCAACAGCATATTCTCCATCCTTCAAATCAATACCCGCAATTATCTTGTGAGTATTCTCTAAAAAGAAAGGATCTGAGGTAAAGCTTTTACGGAAATTAGAAATATTTATAATAATATAATCTGCTCCCGCATCTATTGCTCTTTTTAAATCATATGTTGATGAAACACCACCGGAATAGTAAACAGAGCACTTTACTTCTTTTTTTATTTCTTTTAGGACATCTAAGTTTTGAGGAGAGCTTTTAAACAGTCCATCATAATCTGTAAAGTAAATCTCATCAGCGCCCTTGGCAATCCAGTGTTTTGTTACATCTACAGGATCATGATCCCTGAATTTTTCTTTAATATCTTGATTCGGAACAAAAACTACAAATTCACCACAGCGTACATCAACAGCTGGGATAATTTTCATTTTATCTCTCCTCTGATAATTTATTAATTACAAGTTTATAACCATCCGCACCATAATTTAAACATTTTTTTACTCGGCTGATAGTGGCAGTACTTGCTCCGCTTTCCTCGGCAATAGAATTGTAACTGAGATTTTCATTTAACATTTCAGCAACCTGCAGCCTTTGAGCTAAAGACTTAAGTTCCGCAATTGTGCACAGGTCTTCAAAGAAGCGATAACAATCTTCTTGATTCTCAAGCTTTAGAATTGCTTCAAATAAACGATCTATTTTATTATCTTTAAGCTTGCTTTCATATTTCTTTTTACCTTTTACACCCATATTATATCAATCCTTAAAAAAAATAGTCTATCATTAATATCAATGATAGACTATTCTGCACTTTAGTACAATACTATATTAAAGCTTTTTTACCTATATCCTTTCGGTAATGGGCACCTTCAAAGCTTACAGTTTCAATTCTTTTATAAGCATTTTTTATCGCTTCCTCTATAGTTTCTCCCAGAGCCGTTACCCCAAGAACCCTGCCTCCACTTGTAAGAACTTTGCCATTTTCATTCTTAGTTCCTGCATGAAAAATAAATGAATTATCCTCAATTTCAGGAGATACTTCCTTAAAGAAAATTTCTCTTCCCTTTACATATTCTCCAGGATATCCTTCTGCAGACATAACCACACAAACTGAGGCTTCATTTTTCCAAAAAATTTCCTGCTGATTAAGATTTTCATTTACCACTGCTAGCATAATGTCTACCAAATCTGATTCCAGTCTTGTTAATACCACCTGAGTCTCCGGATCACCAAATCTTGCATTAAATTCAAGAACTTTTACTCCTTGATTTGTAAGCATTAGTCCAGCATAAAGAACCCCTTTATAAGTTCTTCCTTCTTTATTCATTCCATCAACAACAGCACGGAATACTTTCTCATTAACTATATCTGCTATAGCCTCTGTATACATTGGAGCAGGAGAATATGCTCCCATACCTCCAGTATTTAATCCCTCATCATTATCAAATATTCTTTTATGATCCTGAGCAGAAACCATTGGAATTATTGTTTTCCCATCAGTAAAGGCAAGAACGCTTACTTCCTGGCCTTCAAAATATTCTTCTATCAAAACTCTGTTCCCTGCATCTCCGAAAGTTTTTTCACCCATAATTTCTTCAAGAGCATTTTCAGCCATTTCTTTTGTCATACAAACAAAAACACCCTTACCCTGAGCAAGACCATCAGCTTTAATAACACAAGGAATTCCAATTTCAGCCAAATATCTTTTAGCCAAAAGGTATTCTGTAAATACTTTATATTTTGCAGTAGGAACATTATATCTTTCCATTATCATTTTTGAAAAAGCTTTACTTCCCTCAATTTCAGCAGCAAGTCCGGAAGGACCAAACGCCTTTATTCCAGCCTTTTCCAATTTATCGGTTAAACCAAGAGTCAAAGGAAGTTCTGGCCCAATAACAACAAGATCAATTCCATTCTCTTTGGAAAAATCAACTAACTTTTCCATTTCATCAACTTCCACAGGAATATTTTCTGCAAAAAGAGCCGTACCTGCATTCCCTGGGGCGCAGTAAATCTTTTCAACTTTTTCACTTTGTGCTATTTTCCAGCACAAAGTATGCTCTCTGCCACCGCTTCCAACTACTAAAATCTTCAAAGAAATACCCTCCTCTTAGTGTTTAAAATGTCTTCTTTGAGTGAAAATCATTATAATTCCATTTTCATTACATGCCTGAATTGACTCTTTATCTCTAATTGATCCCCCTGGCTGAATAATTGCTTTTACACCAACTTCAGCTGCAGAATCTACTGTATCCCTAAATGGGAAAAAAGCATCTGATGCAAGATAAGCACCTTTTGTATTTTCACCTGCTTGTTCATAAGCTATTTTTGCAGATCCAACCCTGTTCATCTGACCTGCTCCAACTCCAATTGTGCGATTATCCTTTGCAAGTACAATTGCATTTGATTTAACACTCTTGGCAATTTTCCAGGCAAATATTAATTGTTCTAAATCTTCCTTACTTGGTTTTGCTTCTGTAACTACTTCAAATAAATCTGTATCTAGTTCTTCATTATCTGAATCCTGAAGAAGGAAGCCTCCCCCTACTTTTTCAATCCACAGTTCTTCTTTAGGCTTATCATATCCCATTTCAATTAATCTGACATTTTCCTTTGGAGCAAAAACTTCAAGAGCCTCTTTAGAAAATTCTGGTGCAACTACTGCTTCTACAAATATTTTACAAATCTCTTCTGCTGTATCTTTCTCAACTTTTTTATTTAATCCAATAATCCCACCAAAAGCTGATACAGGATCTCCTTCATAAGCTCTTATATAAGCCTCTTTTTGTGTTTTGCCCAAAGCTGATCCGCAAGGATTTGTATGTTTAATTACAATTGCAGCAAATTCATCTTTAAAATCTTTAGCTATATTCCAGGCAGCTTCGATATCTACAATATTGTTATATGAAAGTTCTTTACCTTGAAGTTGTTTCCCATTAGAAACTGTCCCTTCAGTATTAAAAGGAAATTTATAAAAAGCTGCTTTTTGATGAGGATTTTCTCCATATCTTAAATCCTGAACTTTTACACCTGTAAAATTAATTGTTTCAGGGAATTTGTTACCAGTAAATTCTTTATTTAAAAAAGTGCTGATTGCTGTATCATATTCAGCTGTATGAGTAAAGGCTTCCATAGCAAGCAATCTTCTTGTATTAAGTGATACTTCCCCAGCCTTTTTAATTTCATCAATAACTTGAGTATATCTTTCTGGTTTAACAATTATAGTTACTCTATCATGGTTTTTAGCTGAAGCTCTTACCATTGCAGGTCCGCCAATATCAATATTTTCAATGGCATCATCAAGAGTTACATTTTCTTTAAGTATAGTATTAACAAAGGGGTACAGGTTTACACAAACAATATCGATAGGAATAATTCCATTTTCAGCAAGAACGCTCATGTGTTCTTCAGTACCTTTTGCAAGCAATCCTCCGTGGATATTCGGATGAAGAGTTTTTACCCTGCCTTCCAGTATCTCAGGAAAACCTGTAACATCCTGAACACCTTTAACAGGAATACTGTTCTCACTTAAGTGTTTTTTTGTTCCTCCCGTTGAGATAATTTCATATCCCAGTTCTACAAGTTCTCTGGCAAATTCAACAAGATTTGTCTTATCAGACACGCTAAGTAATGCTCTTTTCATCTTTAATCCCCTATCTTTTATCTTTTTTTATTTTTCCCTGGCTGTAAAAATTTACAACTTCTGAATACAATTTATGTTCTTCAGCAAGAATTCTGGCTGAAAGAGTACTTTCATCGTCAGTATCCAAAACCGGTACTACCCTCTGCCCGATTATAGAGCCTGTATCCATGCCTTCATCTACAAAATGAACAGTACACCCAGAAAACTTTACTCCATATTCCAAAGCTTGTTTTTGGGCATCCAAACCTGGAAAGGCGGGAAGTAATGATGGGTGGATATTTATTACATCTTTACCCCAGGAATTTAAAAATTCAGGGCTTAAAATTCTCATATATCCAGCCAGGCACACCAAGTCACATTCAAATTCTTTTATTATCTCAACCATTTTCTTTTCAAATAAACTTTTATTTTGAAAATCCTTGGGATTAACAAAAAAATGTGGCACATTCTCTTTTTTGGCAGTTTCCAAAGCTCCTGCATTTTCTTTATCAGAAATCAAAAGAGCAACCTCAAAAAAGGATGATTCTTTTTTACTGTTTTCCAAAAGAGCCGAGAAGTTTGAGCCTCTGCCAGAAGCCAGTACCCCAATTTTTAACTTCATATTTTCACCTGCTACTTTATTATTGTTTTATCACCTTTAACAATAGTTCCAATTGTATATATTTCCTCTCCTATTGCTTTGCACTTTTCATTAATTTTCTTTGCATTATTTTCATCAGCAATTATTACCATACCAATACCCATATTGAAAACTCTGTACATTTCTTCATTTTCAATTTCACCAATGTTTTGAATAAACTCGAAAATTCCAGGTTTTGGGAAGTTTTCTGATTCTATTTCTGCACATAATCCTTCTGGAAGAACTCTTGGAACATTCTCCACCAATCCACCTCCGGTAATATGGGCAAGACCTTTTATTTCTGCTGCTTCAATTAACTGAAGAATAGTTTTTACATATATTTTAGTTGGCTCAATTAATAGTGTTCCTAAAGATGTTCCCATACCTTCAAGGTAAGAGTCTGTTTGCAGGAAACCTTTCTCAAAAAGAACTTTTCTGGCAAGGGAAAATCCGTTACTGTGTAAACCGCTGGAAGGAAGACCCAAGACTACATCCCCATCTTGAATGTTTTTTCCGTTAATTATTTTTTTCTTATCAACAATCCCAACAGCAAATCCTGCAACATCATATTCTCCTTCAGGATAGAAACCTGGCATTTCTGCAGTTTCTCCTCCAATAAGAGCACATCCAGCCTGTTTACAACCTTCAGCCACCCCTTTAACAATTTGAGCAACTTGATCTGGTTCAAGCTTTCCTACTGCAAGATAATCTAAAAAGAATAAGGGTTCTGCTCCTGTAACAATAATATCGTTTACACACATAGCAA
>RZYW01000178.1 GCA_009930175.1 Clostridia bacterium | reverse complement strand
GGTTCTACAATAAATGTTGGGGTGGTAAAAACCATCCTGGCATTTTTTTGTGAAAAAATACAGAGCATTGGGTAAATCCATATTAGAGAACACCCACTGTAATCTAAGGAGGAATTTACTTATGCTCTGTAATGACTATTATATTAGAAAATTAATCGGTTTTAAAGGGATAATTCTAGAACAATTAGAAACTTCTTCTGATTCAATGTCCTTTTCTTTTTCTCTGGAGATTAAAACTCACAACTGTCCCAAATGCCATCAACAAACCAGTAAAGTTCATGACTACAGAATACAAATGATAAAAGATATTTCCATCTCAGGTAAGAAAACCTACCTTTACTACAAAAAAAGAAGGTATGTCTGTAACCACTGCAATAAAAAATTCTACGAAAAAAATGATTTTCTTCCCCGCTATCAAAGAATGACCAGCAGGCTGATAAAATACATAATTACTCGAATGAAAAGTGTTTACTCTGTATCTGATATTGCCAAAGAGAATAATATTTCACCTTCAACGGCTCTCAGGCTTTTTAGATTCATAAACTATTCCCTAACAAAATTGCCTGAAGTAATCTCTATTGATGAATTTAAAGGTAATGCCGGGGGCAAAAAGTACCAGTGCATATTAACTGATCCCCAAAACAAGAAGGTTCTTGATATCCTTCACGGAAGAGAACAACACATTTTATCGGACTATTTCAGGAAATTCAATGACAGGGATAAAGTAAAATACTTCGTTATGGATATGTGGCAACCTTACAAAGATATTGCTGAAACATATTTTAAAAATGCGACTATCGTTATCGATAAGTTCCATTTCATAAGGCAGGTTACTTGGGCATTTGAAAGAATTAGAAAAGATGAGCAAAAGAAATTTGCTAAGGAAAGGCGAAGATATTTCAAAAGAAGCCGCTCCCTCCTTTTAAAAAGAATGAAATATTTAACCCCTGAAGAAATTGACCAGGTAAATGTAATGCTCACTACTTCTGAGAAACTGCAAAAAGCTTATCTATTAAAAGAAAAATTTTATGACTTTGTTGACAGCGGTGATTTAGAAAGTGCAAAAAAGAATTTAAAAGCCTGGTATATGTTCGTTATGTCCTGTAGGCTTGAAGAATTCGATAAATGTTCCAGAACCATTTTCAACTGGCAGAAATATATTCTTAACTCATTTATTTGTACTTATACTAACGGATATACAGAAGGAGTTAACAACAAAATTAAAGTTCTAAAAAGAAATGCTTATGGTGTAAGAAATTTTTGGAGATTCAAAAACAGAATAATGCACGTAATGAACTAAAAACAATTTAAAAAAGTACCGCATTTTTCAATGCGGTACTCATGGAATCTAATCTAATTGGGTTACCCCAACATTTGACAAAGAACC
>RZYW01000177.1 GCA_009930175.1 Clostridia bacterium | reverse complement strand
GACTGCTTCCTCTTCTCCCGGGCCTTTCTCTGTCGCAGGGACAATCTGCTCAGTGTCAGGAGACGGCTCAACTTCACTTGCAGCCTCCGAAAGAACTTCTTCCGGAGACATTTTCAATATATCTTTTATTGATTTTCCACGAAATTTTACGCTCTTCTTTCTATTTGGAGGTAGTTTACGGAGCGTATCACGAAAATACCTCATATCTTCGCGACTTATTTCCTTTATTTCTTTATCACCCAGAATATCAATCAGAAATTCGAGACGTCCTTTCCTATCTGGCAGTGTATGCTTTTTCCACTGATTATCTTTAATTTTAGTTTCGACATATAAATTAATAAATTGTGAAAGATATAGTTTTTTTTCTTCTTTTTGTATTATTTTTTGATCAAAATTTAAATTTTTTACAATTTGAAAACTTCTCTCGTAAGCATAATCTCCATTTTCACGTGAATAATAAATCTTATTTAAAGTTATTTGCATTTTTATATATTCGTTAAGAATAATTTTAATAACATCATTTGTCATTTCATCTATAGAAAAAATATTGTTATGCAGTAAATCAAGAATTATTTCTGGATGATATTCAATTTTTAAAAAATCCTTGTTATTAACAACATTTTTTAAAAAAACTTGATACTGATGTTTAAGGCTATCAGCTGAACTAATATACTTAGGATGTCCATTATCAAAAATCACACCTACAGGAGGTTGATACAAATCCCTGTCTCCTTCGTTTAAAATTGCTTGTCGTAAATTATCCATACGTTGCTTAATTACTTCGACTGAAAGAGATTTTTTCTCATCACTTGAATTCAGAATGTCTTGTAACTTAGTAGCAAGTTCCATTCGCAGTTCTGCATACGTCTTATCGGAATTTTCCATAAGCATAGCCTCCAAATACGCTCGAAGGGTAATGGCCGATCGCCTTGCTGATCGTAACATGCCAGTTTGTAGCGACATCCGAAATTCTCTCTTAAGGAATCGTCGTTGGTGTACCTCAGAGAAAACATAACGGAAATAGAAGACATTTCCTTTAAGGTAAAGATAGCTTGGACCAGAAGCGCGCTTTCGTTGCGAACCCGTTTTCGAAGGCTTGGGCAGTTTCTTTTCAGAACTTTGGGAAGAAATAGGCATGGCGTTCCTTGTCGCAAATGGACCAATTTGCCCCACCAGTTTGCCCCACTTTGCGATCAAGGGGCATTTTCGTGGAAACCAAGCCCAAAATATGCGTCAAGGCGACCGTTAAAAAAATAAGGGTTACAGCATGTTAGCTATAACCCTTATGTTTGTTTTGGTGTCGAAGGGGGGACTCGAACCCCCACGGGATACCCCACTACCCCCTCAAGATAGCGTGTCTACCAATTCCACCACTTCGACATAAGCTCTTCAAT
>RZYW01000069.1 GCA_009930175.1 Clostridia bacterium | reverse complement strand
ATATAATTATTATAAAAACTATAATCTATTACAGGGAAAAAATCTCCCTCAGCAGTTTCAAGTTTATAGCCAATCTTTTTTAGTTCTTCACTGAACTCTTTTGTATTTTTGTTTTGATAATTTTCTATTTCAATCTTTTGTAAGTTTTCAAAATGAAGGAGAAGTTTAGCTCCATCTTCTTTATTCATATTTTCTATGTTTTTTTCAATATATTCTGAAAGCTGCATTAAATTTAATTCTAAATAATTATTCTTAGTTATTTCCTTTTCCTTGTTACACCCCGTTAAAGATAATAATAGTAAAAATATAATTCCAATACTTATTAACTTTCTCATAAAGACACATCCTTAATATTTATATTAATAGTAAAGACGTAAAATGTTTACAGATTGTTCCTTCCAGCCTCTAACAGTACTTTGTTTTTTACCATAAAAATCCCTTGAACTAAAATTAAACTGCCAGTAATAAGAAGCAGCCACTCAATTTTTATAACATCAGACAAAGGACCAAAAAGTACCATAGCCATTGGCATAACAATACTAGCAATCATGTTTAAAACCCCTAATACTCTACCCAAATATTTTTCATCAGTTTTCTGTTGGATTAAAACAATAAATGGAGTATTAAATAAGGGCATTACGAGACCAGCTATTCCCATCACAATAAGATATACCCAAAATGAAGGTGGAATACCCAAAATTAAAGTTGTTATTGCAATAAAAAAGGTCGAGAGAGCCATAGAATGAAGTTTATTTTGAAAACCACCCCAATAGGCCATTAAGGCCCCACCTAACATCATCCCCACGGAAAACGCAATTTCAATTGCAGTCAATCTCCATACATCATCTCCATAGGTTCTTGCTACCTGTAATGGAGTTAAGAATGCTAATGGTGCAGCTAAAATAAAATATGCTGCTGAATATAAAAATAAAATCTTAATAAATGCATGTTCTCTAATATATTTAATGCCCTTTAACATATCTTGAAAATATTCAACCTTTTCGTTATCCGAATAATTTTTCTGAAAAGGAACTTTTAAAAATAGTACTAATGCCAAGACCCCTATTATCGCTGTAAAAACATCAATAAAAAAGATATATTCGATATCAGTAGTAACCATTAAAGCACCACTAAGCATTGGAGAAAGAAGGAAAATGAATGATTGAATACTCGTATTAATTCCATTTACCCTGGTTAATTTATCCTCTGGAACAATTGCAGGTATAAAGGCACCTACTGCTGGTGTTTGGACACCAGAGCCAAGAGATCTTATTGCTGAAACCAAAAAAATTAAAATTAACGAATCTTTACCCATAAAAAACATAATTGCCAGTATTAATGTGAAAAAAGCAATTGTAAGATCCGCAATTATGATTAACATTTTCTTACTGTATCTGTCTGCCCATACTCCTGCAAAAGGTGAAATAAAAAAACTTGGTATAAACCCAGAAATAATTGAAATAGTCATCATAATACCAGACTGAGTCTGCAGTGTTATGTACCACAAAATTGCATATTGCACCAATGATGATCCAAAAAGAGTAAGCGTTTGACTTGCCAAAAATATAGTAATATTTTTTTCCCAGTTATGATATTTCCCCATTTTTATGTTTTTCTCCTTGGCCGTCAATTTTTATTTAATTATACAATAAATTCTAATTATTTTTTACAAATTAAAATAAGTGTTTATATATAACTAAAATACGAAGGAGGAATTATCATGTTCAATAAATTATTACTTTTATTTAAAAAAAGCATTTGGCTTTATCCTGCGCTAATTAGTCTTTTGTCTTTTCTGGGGGCTTTATTGGTTGTTTATTTGGATACAAGTTTTTTTATTGATCTGACTTCTTTTCTCCCTTCAATTTTATTTACAAGTGTTGATTTATCAAAAACAATTCTCACTGTAATTGCAGGGGCTTTAATAACAATGACCACTTTTACTTTTTCAACAACAATGGTGGTTCTTACTACTTATTCCTCCCAATTTTCTCCCCGAACTGTTGAAAATTTTCTTTCTGATGAAACAACAATGAAAACCCTGGGAATATTTACAGGTGGTTTTGTTTACTCAATAACTACATTATTATTTATGAGAATTGCTTTGGGAGAACAACTTGTAATATCAGCAACTTTGGCGATTCTTTATTCCCTGGTTTGTCTTGCATATTTTATTTTATACATAACTCATGTAGGATCTTTTATTCAAACAAATAATTTAATTGAAAGATTATATATTTCTGCTCTTAAAAGAATTGAAGATTACAAAGAACTGATTAAAGATAAAGATATAGTGGAAAGGGAAATAAAAGAAACTGAAGATTTAATGATAAGAATTACAAGTAAAAGCAATGGCTATATTCAGCTGATTGATCACAACAAAATTTCTGAAATTGCCTCAGAAATAAACTGCTTGCTCATTTTTGAAGAACGAATAGGCTCTTTTGTCAGTGATTCAACTATAATTTTTACTTTACATTTAAATGATAATACAGAATATAAAGAAGAATATACTGAGAAACTTTTAAATACTGTTACAATTGGGATGGGAAAAAGTGAGATACAAGATTTTAGCTTTGCAATTCAAAAGATAGTTGAAATTGCATTAAGAGCAATTTCTCCTGGAGTTAATGATCCCAATACAGCAAATCATTGTCTTAAAATAATTGGAATCTTACTAGGTAAAGTTGCAGAACTAGAAGATGGATATGTTATTTTTAAAAAAAGTGATGATAAAAATGGCAAAGCAATATTTAGAACTATAAGCTTTGAAAAAGAAATTTATTATACTCTTTATCAGATAGTACATTATGGAAAAAGCGATATTTCTGTAATGCTTTCTATGCTTCAAGGATTATTATTTACTATTGAAAAGGCCGGAAAAGAAAACCAAAAAGCTGTTCTTTCTTTCATTGATTATACCTGGAATAAACTAGAAACCGGGCTTCTCAAGGGGTATGATAACATACTTCTTGAAAAAGCCCGGAACAAAATTATTTCCCATACTCAGAATAGTCATAATTAAAGCATCTGATAATTTCCTCTTTTTTCAGGGGTCTTGCAAAAAGATACCCCTGGAAAAAGTCGCATCCTTCTTCCTTTAGCTTTACAACTTCCTCTGTTTCTTCAATCCCTTCAGCTACAATTGTGAGTCCCAATCCGTGAACAAACTCAATTAAACCCGACATTACTCTGGTATTTTCATGATAAACAATTTTATCTTTTAAAGACTTGTCGAATTTTACTTTATCCACCGGTAAATAAGTAAGGTAATTTAAAGATGAATACCCTGTACCAAAATCATCAAGAGCTATGTTAATACCTAAATTTTTAATTTTTTCAAGAATTCTGATATTCTCCTCGCTGTTTTCCATTAAGACATTTTCCGTTATCTCAATTTCGATGAGAGAAGGATCTATATCATTTTCAGTTATACCATTTTTTAAGAAATCGTATAATTCAGGGTCATTAACCTGTCTTGGAGATAGATTTACAGATATTGGTCTGGGGTTAATTCCTTGTTCCTTTAATGCATTTATTTGTTTAAAAACCTGGTTAAAAACCATTTTACCTAAGGGAACAATAATCCCCGTGGATTCAGCTATTGGTATAAATAAATTAGGTAACAAAAGGGAATTAGTATCTCGGTCATACAACCTTACCAGAGCTTCAAAATAATCCATTTGTAAGGTTTTGGAAGAAATCACAGGTTGATACTCCAGTTCAAAATCTTCTTTTTCCAAAGCTTCCCTAAGTTTTTTCTCCATTCCTACCTTTTCATCAAAAGCTGAAATTATACTGTCATTAAAAAATTTATATTGATTTTTCCCATCCTTCTTTGCACTATACATTGCGAGATCCACCTTCATAAGCAGCTCATTCACATCAGAACCATCTTCAGGGAAAAACACAATACCCATACTTGTTGTTATATGATTTCTTATTCCTTCAAGGGAATTATTATTTTTTATTTCTAAAATTACTTTTTCTAAAAAATCTTCAATTTCATCTTTAGAAGTAATATCTTCCAAAAGAATGTAATATTCATCTCCTCCGAGACGATAAATTGTATTTTTGTCTTTTAGCAAATTCAACAACACATTAGCCATATGCTTCAAAAGCCTGTCTCCATAGGCATGTCCAAGAGTGTCATTAATATTTTTAAAATCATCTATATCTAAAAGAATTAAGCTACCTTTTCTTTTGTTATCAATACTTTCATTTACTTTTTCAACTAATTTCCTTCGGTTAAATAAGTCTGTTAATGGATCATGATCCGCTAAAAATTTAATATGTTCTTCTTGTTCTAAAATCTCATAATAACTTTTTTGTATTTTTTCTCTATTACTTAAAATTTTATAAAAACCCGCAGAAGATACAGAAGCTATAAAGAACCCAATTAAAATTAACATTTTAAACAAAGAGGTTCTTGCTCCCCAACCATCTTTAGGTACTACATTCAAATACAAGTTAGAATCATAAAGCCTTAATTCTTTTGAAATTTGTTCTTCAAATTTTACTTTTTCTCCGTCATTATTACTCCAAATTATTTTTTCATTGCCAGTATAAGGATCTAATCCCATAAGAACTACATAATTATCTCTTCCAAGATCAGTAATTCCACTACTTTCCAAAGATCTTTCATAGTTAAATACTATAGAAAGTTGTCCAATATACTCATTATATTTATCAAGTATAGGTATCCTGGAAATCATACCAAGTCCACCTTGAATTAAATTTACGGGAGCATCAAAAACCGGAATTTTTCTTTCCTTGCAGAATAATACAGACTGACTCTGCTGATAATCTAATGCAAGGTCTTTTCCAATTACAGAAATATTTGAGCGATAAGGGTAAACGTGGGTAATTGTTGTATCTTTAATAAAAGTCATTGCTCTCACTACCCCATCATTAGGGTTGTATAATTTTTCAACAAATGCAGAATATTGCTCTTGGTTAAAATCCTCCTGGATTCCTACATATGCAATAATTCCATTTAAACTTACAATTTTCCCGGTTATAAGAGACTCAAAATTGGATTTTACAAGAGTAAGTGAATTTAATAGCGTTCTTTTCTCTTCTTCATATGCTCTCTTATATTCAATAGAGGCAGTATAAATGAAGGTAGAAAAAATTAATAAAAATACAATAACAACATAAATAATCTTATTGTTTTTTTGTTTCACTTTTCTCTCCTCCATTTTCATTAATTTATTCATAAATATACACACTATTTGTATCTTTTAATAACTCATACTGGAAAAACTGTCCTTATTAAAACCATATAGATCGTTGTTCCTATTAGAATACTTAAAAATGTATTTTTCTTGGTAGTTTGAATAATTATAATTAAAACCACCGAAATTATTTCAGCCAGTCCAAAAGGAAATGCAGATATTTCAATATTCCTAAGACAATATACGACAAGTATAACCATAATTGCTGGTGGCAAAGCGTACCCCAGATATTGAACATAATTGGGAAGTTCTTTTTTTCCACCAAAAACCAAAAAGGGAGCAGATCTGATAAGACCAGTTACTGTGGCAACAATTATAATTGCAAAAAAGGTATATAAAAAATCCATTATGCTCCTTCTTTCTGAATAAATAAATTAATTTTGTTTTTCAATAATATTAATATAAATAAACTAACAGAAAGTGCCGGAAGAAGAAACTTTTCTGGTCCTAGAATTATTAAAAATACTACAGCGCACATTAGCCCTGTGATTGCAGGAATTTTTGTTTTATAAGTTTCCCATTGATTTACGCATACAACCAGAAAAAATGCCGTAGCAGAAAATTCTATACCTTTCATATCAAAAGGTATAAATTCACCAATCAATGCACCAAGTATGCAACTAAAAATCCATAGTAAATGACAAAAGAGTGCAATATAAAAATCTGTTTTCTGTTCATTTACATCATCAGGATAATCATTTAAGCATAGAATTGAATAAACTTCATCTGTTAAAGTAAGAACCATATATGGATATTTTTTTCCCATTTTTCTAAATTTTTCTACAAAACCTATCCCATAAAAAAGGTGACGGGCATTTATTAAAAAGGTCATGATGCCAATTATGTATAAAGGTGCCCCTGCTACAAGTAAGGGAACCATTACAATTTGCATTGATCCGGCGTATATAAATATTCCTGCAAATAATGACCATATTGGAGAATACCCTGCCTCCGACATCATCACTCCAAAAGCAATTCCTACAAAAAGATAGGCAAAAGTTATTGGAACTATTCTCTTTAAAGCAAATCTTCTTTCTTCCATTTTGCTCTCCTTTAGGTTTTCTCATTATAGTAACAAATAAAAAAAGGTCACACAATTAAAATTCTTGTGTGACTCTCTGTTTTTTCTTAGGATAATTCTATTAATTTTATTTCAAGGTCTTTAATACTACCTTCTCTTTCAACTTTTATTTTCACATCATCTCCTACCTGATGAGAATCTATTTCCTTTTTTAAATCTGCTAATCTGGTAATTTCTTTTCCATTAAAGGAAATAATGCGATCTCCAATATTCAACATGTTACCTTCTGAAGCATTAGTAATATATAAACCAATTCCAGGCAATCTGTAAAGAATAGCTGTTCTTGCATCTGCAACTTCAAAAACACTTACACCAAGACCTGGTCTTCCTTTTACATATCCATAATCCATAAGCTGCTGAGTAACATCTTTTACAATATTTGAAGGGATTGCGAAACCAAGTCCTTCAATATTTGAACCACTGGTTTTAGCATTTACTATTCCCACTAGTTCCCCTTCACTATTAAATAAGCCTCCACCGGAATTTCCAGGATTTATCGCCGCAGTAGTTTGCAATAAAACCATTGTTTCATTATCAATAATTATTTCTCTATCTAAAGCAGAGATAATTCCTTCTGTAATTGTACCTCCAAGCTCACCTAGTGTATTGCCAATAGC
>RZYW01000176.1 GCA_009930175.1 Clostridia bacterium | reverse complement strand
CTACCGTACCGTACTGTACCGATGGTTTATCTACCGATGTTTTTTCTACCGATGTTTTTTCTACTGATTTTGGTTTTTCTTTTTTTTTTCTACTGTACGGTAGGTTTTTAGTATTCTTTTTTTTAGTTTTTTTATTATTGTTATTCTTATAGGCGTCCTTTCCGCCAAGAACCTTTCCACCAAGAACCTTTCCACCACCTAGGTTTTCGGTGTGTGGCTTTTCGGTGTGTGGCTCTATATTTTGGATGGTGCTATTTACCCCGTGTGCCTTTACCTCCTTTACTTCAATTCCTTCTTTTTTAAGTTTTTCAATTATACTTAATAGCTCCTCGCTTTTATGATTGTCAGGGCTGAATGCACAAGATATAAAAGAGCCTATAAATCTTTTTGTTTTTGCATCTCTATATCTTATTAGTTTCCAATACCCTTTTGCTTCTAATTCTTTTTTAGCTGTTCTTATAGCTTTTTCGCCTTCTTTCATATGTTTACGAATACTGCTATTCCAATTTTTCCATCCTTTTTTGTTGCTACATACTAACCCTAGTAACTTTACCGCAGTACCTGATAATTCAGAGCTTCTTAGCATTTCATTTGGTATACATGTATAGGTATCTTCTGGCTCTGCATTTACTAAATCTGGAATCCAATCATACATAGGTATTGCCTCCTTTATTCTACAGGGGGGTACCCCCCGTATTTAATTAATTTTTGTATACTACTTCAAAACCCTCGTGGTCTAGTTTTTGTATAATTTTTTGCACCTCTTTTATGTTAAAATCTTCTGGATCAAGTACACAATATACACAGGGGGACACAAAATTTTTTGTTTTTTTATCCCTAAGTCTTATTATTTGTATATAACCTTTTTCCTCCAACTCTTTTTTTGCCTTTCCAACTGCTATTCTTCCTTCTTTCATAAATTGTAACAGGTAATCGTTTACTAAATTAGTTTTTATTGGACTACAATACATTACAAGCAGTAGTTTATATGCTACCGCAGAAAGCTCTGCATCTTGGTTTAATACTTGAATAGCTTCTAGGTTCATTTAATTTTCCTTTTTTATTGCATTAGTTTAATTAGTACATCTGTATTCAACTTTATACATTTGTGTAGCCTGCCTTGTATATTGAAAAGTTCAGTATCTATCAAACCAAGTTGTTTTAATTTATTGGATGCTCTATCGAATTGCTTTGCAGAAATTCTACATTCTTCCATCCAGTCATCTCTTTTTTTCTGAATCCATTTCTTTTTGGATGATATAGTTAATCTAATCACGCTTGCCAAAAACACACCACAAACAATGTCACCTGTAATATCTACATACTTATTTCTAAATTTTATACTGGGATAATATCTTTCTAAGTGTGTAACTTCTTCTATACTCATTTTCATTCTCCTTCTTTTTTTGTTCTTGAG
>RZYW01000175.1 GCA_009930175.1 Clostridia bacterium | reverse complement strand
GTCCCGAAGAAGGCACTGTATCTTCTTTTGCCAATAAGGTAATCTCCCTTTTTTGGGGCAAGCTCCGCCACTATCTCAGACCCCCACTCTCCAGCAATGCAATGGGAGGGGAACATATTAAATTCTTCATCATTTTCTAAATGTTTATCCATAATATAGATTATGGGATTTCCATTATCCCGATGTTCTTTAATTCTCTCAGAAATATTGCTTATAAGCTTGGGAGCCTTCCCAATATACAAACTTCCCTTTTCATTTATAAAATCATTCAGCATATCTATAACAAGCAGTGCTTTTTTCAAAGTAATTCCCCCTTTAGTCTAATAAATACCCCTTTAGAACAAATACAAATCTCTAATCTGATTCTAATTATTCACTAATCTCAGACTAATATATCTGATCTATACTTTAGATATAGAATTATTAATTAACCGGAGGTGTACTAACAATGACTTCAATTAAAGAAGAATTAATAAATATTCAGTCTGAAAAAAAGCAATTTATAACTGTATATCTTTTAACCTTGGCCGTTGCATTTTTCTTTCCCAATACATGGGTTTTAACAACAGCTATGCTGATTTTTTTCATATATGATGCAAACAAGGTTTTGAATATGGGTTGTGGAAGTAAATTTTTATTCTATTTCCTGAGTATTTTCCCTTTCCTTAATATAATTCCTTTTTTTGCCATAATGCTAAGATTCAGCAACAAAGAAAGCCGCCTTGAAAGTCAGCTTGAAGAGATGTAAAATTGTCCCATGAATATATTTAAAGGGAGAATTATTTCCCAATACAAAGATTTATATAAGATAGCTATGACTAATGAGGAACTCACTGGTGAAGTGTCTGGTAAGTTTCGGTTTTCTGCCACTAGTCCTGCATCCTTTCCTGCTGTTGGAGATTATGTAATGGTGGATAGGGAAAGTTATTCTGCAGGAAATGGCATAATTCATGGGCTTATTCCACGAAAAAGTTTGTTAGCTCGTAAAGCAGCGGGAAATGAAAAAATCACTCAAATTATTGCTGCAAATATTGATTACATTTTTATTTGCATGTCCCTTAACAATGATTTTAATTTGAGAAGAATAGAGCGCTATTTAGCTATTGCCTGGGATAGCGGGGCTGCCCCTGTAATTGTTTTAACAAAAGCTGATCTTGCTGATAATCTTTCAGAAAAATTGCAGGAAGTGGAGGAAATTGCTCCCGGAGTTGATGTTATTATCACCTCAATGGAAAATGATGATGATCATCTGCAGGTTCTGAAATATATTAAAGAAGGTAAAACCGGAGCTTTTGTTGGTTCATCAGGAGTTGGGAAATCTACTCTAATTAATAAAGTTCTGGGGAAAGATGTAATTAAAACCAGTGAAATTCGTAATGACGATAAAGGCCGCCATACTACCACAAGAAGAGATCTTTTTATTCTTCCAAATGG
>RZYW01000174.1 GCA_009930175.1 Clostridia bacterium | reverse complement strand
CTGCTATATTGACTGTATTGAAGAATTTGACTCTTACCTAGGAACAATAATTCAAAATCTTAAAAATCGAGGAGTATATGATGACACTCTTATTATATTCTCCAGTGACAACGGACCCGGAAGAGAAGGCTCGTCTGGAGCTTTGAGGGGGAGAAAGGGAACTACTTTTGAAGGTGGTCAAAAAGTACCTTTTATCGCAACTTACGTGAATGGAGGAATTGGAAAAGCAGGGACACTTCAAGCAAGCAATGTAATTAAATCTACAGCTATGAACATAGATTTGTTCCCAACCATTCTTTCCTATGCTGGGATAGACAACTTACCTTCTGACAGAATTATTGACGGGGTTAATATTCGGAACCTTTTAGAAGGAACTATACCTGTCGATCAACCTATGCATGAATCTTTGTACTACATAGCTAAAGGCAAGGTTTTAGCTGTCCAAAAACCGCTTTCCGATGGAGAAAATATCTCGGTTTTCAAATATTATGAAAAAGTGCAATCTGAAAACACTGCATTTTTTGACCAAGTATACAGGAATTACCTCTTCAATCTATCAATAGACCCTATTGAGGCCTATAATATTTCAATGGCATATCCGGAAATCGCACTATCTCTAAAAGAAGACCTTCTCTTTTTTAGAGAACAACTCAAAGAGAATCAAAGAGGAATTATTAAGGATAATTGATAGTTCTTTAACTGTTAATTGAAAGAAAAAGGAAAATCCATGCCCCCTATCTCAGTAATGCTAAAACCATCTTCAGCTATCTGTAACATGAAATGCCTGTATTGTTTTTATCACTCTTTAGCTAGCCAAAGAGAAAACTTCTCTCAAGGGTTTATGAATGAAGAGATTTTAGAAGAAACGATAAAGAAAATCTTTTCTTATTCAGACGGAAGCAGGGTATATCTGTCATTTCAAGGAGGAGAACCTCTGCTTGCGGGAATTGAATTTTTTGAAAAAGCAATAAAATATATAAAAAAATACAACACTAAAAGAAGCGAAATAGAAATAGTAATACAGACAAACGGGCTTTTATTAAATGAGGATTGGTGTATTTTCTTAAAAAAGAACGACATACTCATAGGACTATCCCTAGATGGAAATGAAATACATAATTCCTACAGATTAGATGTCAATGGGCAGCCAACGTTCAAACAGGTTTTTAAAAATGCAAAACTTCTCCAAAAACATAGCGTCCCTTTTAATATACTTACGGTGATCACGCCTAAAATTGCAGAGAATATTAAGGAAATATACTTGTTTTTTAAAGAAAATAATTTTAAATTCCTTCAGTTTATCCCCTGCTTAAAACCATTAGGAAGTTCATATAGTAGTTTTTGTCTTTCCTCAAAACAGTATGGGGACTTTTTATTAACACTGTTTTCTTTGTACATGGCTGATATTATGAATAACAACTATACTAGCATAAGAC
>RZYW01000068.1 GCA_009930175.1 Clostridia bacterium | reverse complement strand
CCATTATCTAAAAGATAATTAATAGTAGGAAGTGAGGCAATAATTCTTGAATCATCTGTAATATGTCCTTCTTTATCCAAAGGGACATTAAAGTCCACTCTGACAAATACTTTTTTACCTTTTAGCTCAACATCTCTGATTGTTTTTTTTCTCATTTCTCAATACCTGCCTCTGAAAATATTATAATTTTTCTCCAACAAATGAAGCAAGATCAACAAGTCTTGATGAATAACCCCACTCATTGTCATACCAGGAAATAACTTTTACCATATTATCTCCAATTGTTAATGTTGAAAGAGCATCAACAATAGAAGAGTTTTCATTTCCATTATAATCTATAGAAACTAAAGGAAGCTCGCTGTAGCCAAGAATTCCCTTAAGTTCATTTTCAGAAGCATCTTTCAAAGCTTTATTAACTTCTTCTGTTGTTACATTTTTTTCAAGCTCACAAACTAAATCAACAACTGAAACGTTTGGAGTAGGAACTCTCATAGCAAAACCGTTAAGTTTTCCTTTTAATTCAGGAAGAACTAAGGATACTGCTTTTGCTGCACCAGTTGTAGTTGGAATAATTGATTCTGCAGCTGCTCTGGCTCTTCTAAGATCCTTATGTGGAAGATCAAGAATTCTCTGGTCATTTGTATATGAGTGAACTGTTGTCATTAAACCTTTTTTAATACCAAATTTTTCTAGTAATACTTTCGCAACAGGAGCAAGACAATTTGTTGTACAAGAAGCATTGGAAATAATATTATGTTCCTCTGGAATGTATTTTTCTTCATTTACACCCAAAACAATAGTTATATCTTCATTTTTTGCAGGAGCACTTATTAATACTTTCTTAGCTCCGGCTTTTATATGTTTTCCTGCTCCTTCTTTATCTCTAAAGATTCCTGTACATTCAAGAACAATATCAACACCTAATTCTTTCCATGGTAATTTTTCAGGATCTCTCTCAGTGAAAACCTTAATTTCTTTTCCATCAACAATAATAGATCCATCTTTTTCTTCAACGGTTCCTTTGTAAGTCCCATGAACTGAGTCATATTTTAGCAGGTGCGCCAAAGTTTTAGCATCCGTTAAATCGTTAACCGCAACAATATCAACACCCTTGTCCATTGCATATCTCATACTGTTTCTTCCAATTCTTCCAAATCCGTTAATACCTACTTTAAAATTCATTTTTCTACCTCCTGATTTAATTTAAAATTTTTTCAGCTGCACCTTCATCAGTTATTAAAATATCTGCAAAACCTTTTTTGGCAACTGCTTCAATAGCTTTACTTTTTCCTTGTCCCCCTGCAATCAAAACAACCATTTTGTTTTTTTCCAGGTCTTCAATCTTTATACCTATACTGCTTTTAGAATAAACAATTTCTCCATTATTATTGAAAAAGTAGCCTAAAGCCTCCCCTACTGCATTCTTTTCCTTTAGAAGCTGGATTTCTTTTCCTTCTACTTGTCCTCTTCTAACTATTTCATTGATATTACTTACACTTAGGAAAATAGCTTCACTTTCCCTTATTAAAGAAATAACCTGAGCCACATGATGGTTATAAAGAAGCTCTGAGGCAATTTTTTCACTTATGGCATCTGGAATATGTAACAATTTATACTTTGCTCCCAGTTTTCCTGCTATCTTTGCTGCTATTGAATTTGCCTGAAGCTCCATTTCTTCACCTAATCCACCTCGTGCAGGAAGAATTAACAGCTCTGGTTTTTGGAAAGGGACTAGTTGAGAAGCAACTTCTGCAAGAGTTGTTCCTCCTGCAACTGAAATACTTTTAAAATTACTTTTCATTTCTCCAAAAATATTAGCTCCCGCTTTTCCTAACTCTCTGCGAGCTACCTCACTTATCCCTGAGTCTCCAGGTATAACTATTACTTTAGGAATATTTAATTGTTCCTGCAGCTTTTTCTCCATGCTTTCAAAGTCAAAAACATACTTGAAGTTTTTTTCCATGGCTTGGAGAATTTCCTTACCTTCAGAAGTTATGCTTATTCCCTGAGGAGAAACTGAAATAAGATTCTCTGTAGCAAGCAATTCCGTTTCATTTCTGATTGTTCGCTCTCCTAAGGAAGTTTCTTTTGCTAAAGTTCTTCTTCCTGGAGATGAAAGTTCAGAAATAGTTTTTAAAATAATCCTTCTTCTCTTTATTATTTCTTTTGCTTCTGGTAAAATTTTAATCAGATCTTGTAATTTTAATTCCATAGCATCAACCTAACATTCTGCACCCTGGTGGTGCATTTTTTGTCCCACTTGTAAGGATAAACTATTTACATATTTTGTCAACAAAAAAAGACCCTGAATTAGTATTACAGAATACTAATCGGGTCTTTTTTATGATCATCAATATTTAATATTTTTTATGAAAATTACTCTTGTGAAATTGCTCCTACTGGACAGATTGCTTCACATGCACCACAGTCGATGCAAGCATCTGGATCAATTACATACATTGTATCTCCTTCAGAAATAGCTCCTACTGGACACTCTCCCTGACAAGCACCACACTTAATACAATTATCATCAATTTTGTAAGCCATCAATTTCACCTCCTCCACTTGCACTATTTATATTACTTTTTTCTAAAGCTTTTAGCAATAGTTTCAATTCTTCTCATTCTGTGATTAATTCCAGACTTACCTACTGGAGGATTTAACATCTCCCCTAATTCCTTTAGACTTGTATCTGGATTTTCTATTCGAAGTAAGGCAATATCCTTCAAATTATCTGGAAGCTTATCCAGCCCCATATGCTGATCAATTATCTCAATATTTTTTAACTGCCTGAAGGATGCATCAATAGATTTATTTAAATTAGCAGTTTCACAATTCACAAGTCTGTTAACCTGGTTTCTCATTCCTTTTTGTATTCTTGTGTTCTCATAAGAGAAAAGCGCATTATGGGCCTCAATTATACTTAAGAAGGTTACTATTTGCTCACTTTCTTTTATATAGACAATATAGTTATTTTTTCGCATTATAACTTTTCCGTGTAATTCAAAGCTTTCCAGCAATTGAACAAGAATTTCTGCAATATCTTCACTTTCAAAGATTATTTCTAAATGATATCCAAATTCCGGATCTGTTATAGATCCTGAGCCTAAAAATAATCCTCTGATAAAAGCTCTTTTACAACAAGTATCTTCAAGAATTTCTTTACTTACCCCAGCATTAAGGAAAAAGCCATCATCACTTATTCCTAAGTCTACTAATATTTTCTTCACACTGTCTTCATCACTAATTTTTATCCTGTAGGTATTATTCTTTTTAAGACGGTTTTTTCTAAGAACGCTCATTTCTGTTTCTATTCCGTATGCGCCTTTTGATAAAGTTAAAAATTTCCTGGCAACGGCGGCGTTTTCTGTTCTAAGTTCTAAAGCCATTTTCATATTTGAAGCAATTGTAATCGCTCCACCCACCCTTATCAGCCCGGATAGTTCTGCTTTTTTACAACAGTTATTTTCAGGTATTATTCTGGAAATTTCATTTTTTACAGCTGTGGAAAATGACATTCAGTTCACCATTACTTTCTATCAATATCTCTGTGTCTCTTCTCTGCCTGATAACCCATTTCACTAATTCTTTCTGTTAAGTAGTTAGCAAGTGTTACGGATCGGTGTTTTCCTCCAGTACATCCAATTCCAACTGTGAGGTTAGATTTCCCTTCTTTTTCATACATGGGAAGTAGAAAAGACAGAAGATCAATATATTTTTCTAAAAATACCGTTGTAGCTTCCTGATTAAAAACAAAATCCTGAACTTCTTTATCATTACCAGTCTTTTCTTTTAATTCAGGAATATAGAATGGATTTGGTAAAAATCTCACGTCAACAAGGAGGTCCGCATCAATTGGCACTCCATATTTATATCCAAAAGACATAAAAGAAACTCTAAATTTTATACCTTTATTTTTACCCCAAAGGTCCTTTACTCTTTCTCGTAAATTTGCTGCAGATAAAGAACTTGTGTCAATAATTAGATCTGCTCTTCCTCGGATATCCTCAAGAATACGACGTTCCTCTTTAATTCCTTCTAATACTCCGCCGCAAGCTTCTATCATAGGGTGTTTTCTGCGGGTTTCTTTAAAGCGGTCAACTATAGTTTTATCGGATGCCTCAAGGAACAAAATATATGAGTTTATATTTCTCTCTTTTAGACCATCAAGGTAAATAAAAATGTCTTTTAAATGTTTCCCTGAACGGATATCTATTACCAGAGCAATTTTTCTATCTGGTTCTTCAGTTTTTTCTATTAACTCGAAAAATTTATAAAATAATGCTGGGGGTAAATTATCTACGCAAAAATAGTTCATATCTTCAAGAATTTGAATTACTGTAGATTTTCCTGCTCCCGACATTCCAGTTACAATAAGAAGCTCCATTTTTATCACCTTTCTCTTTTTCTAAAGTACAAACTTATTAATTGCCTTTGCTACTCCGTGGTTATCATTTGTATCTGTAATATAATCTGCAACTTCTTTAGCCTGGGGAGCTGCATTTTCCATGGCAACACCTGTACCAGCATATTCAAGCATGTCCAGATCATTCATTCCATCTCCGATTGCCAAAATTTCTTCTCTCTTTATACCAAGGTTTTCTGCGAGGGCTTTCAGAGCTATGCTTTTTTTGGCTTTTTCATTTCCGAACTCAAGAAAGTAATCTTTCGACTTCGTTATTGTTAGTTTATTCCCGAAAATCATGGATGCTTCTTTTTGAATTATATCTAATGTAGATGGTTCTCCTGCCAACAATATTTTCGTTGGATTTGTAACCAGTCCCTGGGGAAAATTGGTAATTTTATGTTCCACTCTGGAAAGGCTTACATAATTATTTCCAAAATCATTCATTTCCTCAACATAAAGATTATCGTTCATATAAACATTCAGCTGAAGTTTGTAGCCTCTTAAAAATTCAATAACATCTGCAGCTATATTTTTTTCTATAACATGGTGTTGTATTTCTTTTTCATCAATTGTTTTTATAAGTGCTCCCTGATAAGTTATTAAAGGAAGATCCAGATCAACTTCTTTTGCATAATTAACTGCAGCGCAAAACATTCTTCCTGTGGCGAAAGTAAAGTATACACCCTTTTTCCTGCACTCCTGAATGGCCTTCTTGTTTTCTTCTGATATTTTTATATCATTATTCAGCAATGTATCATCCAGATCAACTGCAACCAGTTTAATCATTTCTTCCCTCTTTTCTTTTTATTCTCATTTGTAAATCTTCATGAGTCTTAAGATAATTATACACTTTTTCTGAAACATTTTTAGGTATTTCCTTAATCTCCAAAAGTTCATTTAAATCTGCTTTTACAATATTATAAACACTCCCAAATTTTTTCAGCAGAAGCTTTTTTCTTTTTTCCCCTACCCCCGGAATGTCATCGAGAACAGATTCAAGGTTTCTTTTTGTGCGAAGACTTCTGTGGAAAGTAATTGCAAATCTATGGGCTTCATCTCTTATTCTTTGAACAAGGTAAAGTCCCTGGCTTCTTCTGTCAAGGAAAACTGGCTGGGACTGCCCGGGCAGGAAAATTAGTTCTTCCTTTTTTGCCAGGGAAACCATTGCTATTTTATTCTGTAACCCTTTTTCTTCCAGGGCTTTCAAAGCGCTGCTCAGCTGACCTTTTCCACCATCAATAATAATTAAATCAGGGAAGGGCAGGAATTTTTCATTTTCCTTCAATCCTTCCTCTAAACGCCTTCCAAGAACTTCATTCATAGCCCTAAAATCATCAGGACCTGTAAAAGATTTTATTTTAAATTTCCGGTAGGCTCTTTTATCCGGGCTGCCATTTGTAAATACAACCATAGATGCAACGTTTTCAGATCCCTGAATATTGGATATGTCATAGCATTCAATTCTTTCAGGAATTTTTATTAAACCTAACTTATCACGAAGTTCTATCAAAGCTTCTTTTTCTGCTTCTTCTTTTTTTATTACTATATTTTCCATATAGTTTCTGGCATTTTCTGTTACCAGATTAATCATATCTTTATTCTTGCCCCTTTGAGGGACAATTAGCCTTACTTTATAATTAACTTCTTCCGCCAAAATGCTCTCAATTAAATCTTTATCTTCTACATGAAAAGGAATTAAAATTTCTCTTGGAAGTTTTGGCTTATTTATATAGTAGGTTTTTAAAAAGTCTTCAAGAATTTTTTCTTGTGTTTCTTCAATTGCCGATGAAACCTGAAAAGTATCCCTGCCTACAATTCTTCCATTTCTTATAAAAAATACCTGAAAAACCACTTCTTTTCCTCTTAGGAACAGACCAATTACATCCTGGTCTTCTTCTTTTCCAGATACGATTTTTTGCTTTTCCATAATTTGTCTTACTGCTGAAATTTTATCCCTGATTCTGGCTGCTTTTTCAAACTCAAGATTTTCTGCAGCCTTTTCCATATCTCTAACCAAGTTTTTCTCTACTTCATTTTTTTGTCCTTTTAAAAAGCTTTCAATATTACTAATAATATCAACATAATCCTTCTGGGAAATTTTTCCCGCACAAGGGGCATAGCATTTTTTTATGTGATAATTCAAACAGGGTTTCTTATTATTAAACATTGTATTATTACAACTTCTGAAAGGAAAAAGTCTTTTCAATAACTCAACAGTTTCTTTCAAAGCTCCTGCACTGGTGTAAGGTCCATAATACTGACTTCCATCTTTAACTATATTTCTGGTTACCATGACTCTTGGAAAGTCTTCCCTTGTAATTTTAATAAAGGGGTATGTCTTATCATCTTTTAGATCAATGTTATATTTAGGCTTATGTTTTTTTATCAGATTGTTTTCAAGAATAAGAGCTTCTGCTTCTGTATCCGTAAGAATGTATTCTAAGTCTTCAATCTTTTTTACCAGTATTCTTGTTTTAGCAGAGTCATGCTTATTATTCCTGAAGTAACTGCTTACTCTGGATTTAAGAGATTTTGCCTTGCCAACATATATAATTTTCCCTTTTTCATCTTTCATAAGATACACTCCCGGTTTTTCCGGGAGTGTTTTTAGTTTTTCTTCAAGTACAGACATGAGCTCACCTCAATATTTTCTTTAAAAAATCTCC
>RZYW01000067.1 GCA_009930175.1 Clostridia bacterium | reverse complement strand
GATCAGTTAATAGAAAGAACAAAAAAATATCTTGAAGAAGGACCAATGTTTTATCCTTCAGATGAAGTTACTGACCAGCCGGAAAAAGTAGTAATATCTGAAATTATCAGAGAAAAAATATTAAAAAGAACAAAGGAAGAAATTCCTCACTCTGTTGCGGTAGTAATTGAGCAAATTGAAGAAAAGAAAAAAGGCGAAGTAATTAATATTCTTGCTTCAATTTATGTAGAAAGAAGCTCTCAGAAAAAAATTGTAATTGGTAAACAAGGTCAATTGTTGAAAGTTATTGGTCAGGATGCCAGAAGAGAGTTGGAAAATATTTTAGGAGCCAGAATCTTTTTGGATCTTTGGGTAAAAGTGAAGGAAGACTGGAGAAATAAAAATACTACATTGAGTAACTTTGGTTACAACAACAAAGATTTTTAAGGAGGAGAATGTAAAATGGAAGTAATACCCCGATCGAAAAAACAATAACAGAGCTTTCTTCCTTTGGGGTAGCTCTGACTAAGGAGGAGCTATGGTTAATTCTAGATTACAGGATCAAAAAAAATTAAAAAACGCAGTAATTCTAAAGAACTTTGCACAGATTAGAGAAATTTTGGCTAAGACTCACCAGGCAGATATAGCAGATGTTTTGAAAAGTTTAAATCGCCTTAAAGATAAAAAAGTATTAATTGAGCAACTTGAAGCAGAAAAAGTAGCTCTCGTACTTAACGAACTTGAATCAGAAGAAATATCTCAGTTACTTTCAATGTTACCTGATCTGAAAGTTACTGAAGTATTTGAACACATGCCTTATGATGACGCAGCAGACTTTTTAGGAGAACTTCCAGAAAGTGAACAGGAAAAATACCTGGACTTATTTGATATTTCCTCCGCAGAAGACCTTCAGGAATTGCTATCCTACAAGGATGATACTGCCGGTGGTATAATGACCACTGAATTTATTGCTATTCCCTACAATATCTCTGTGGATAAGGCAATTAAAGCCTTAAGGGAGAACGCTGTAAATGCAGAAACAGTCTATTATGTGTATGTAATAAATTTGAAAAATCAACTTATGGGAGTAATTTCCTTAAGAGAATTGATAATTGCCAGTCAGGATCTTATGGTTTCTGAGGTAATGAAAAGAAATATAATTAGTGTTAATGTAAATGATGACCAGGAAGAAGTTGCAAAAGTAGTTGCAAGGTACGACTTCCTTGCGGTACCAGTTGTTGATGATAAGAACCATTTACTGGGAATTATCACAGTCGATGACGTTATTGACGTTATTCATGAAGAGGCAGAAGAAGATATTTATAAAATGGCCGGTGTATCTGGTCTTGAAGATGATATAAATGCAAAGTTAACTTCTACCTTAAGCTCCAGACTGCCTTGGCTTTTTGTAACCCTTTTAGGGGGATTTATTTCAGGAAATGTACTTTCAGCATTTTCAAACCAACTCGATAAAATGGTTGTTCTTACTTTTTTTATTCCCCTGCTGGCAGGTATGGGTGGAAATGTAGGCACACAATCTTCCACAGTCACAGTAAGAGGAATAGCAACAGGTTTTATAAATAAAGAAACAGTAAGAAAAACCATTACCCGTGAATTAATGATTGGTGTATTAATTGGAGGAATCATGGGATCAATGGTTGCAATTTTGGCATATTTTTGGCAATACAATATGAAGCTTGGAATAGTTGTTGGGCTTTCAATGATGGCAAATATTTTTACTGCAGCAACAATGGGTACATTGGTGCCTTTATTCTTCAAAAGAGTTGGCATAGACCCAGCCGTAGCATCAGCACCATTTATAACCACTGCTATTGATGTTCTGGGTTTGATTATCTACTCTACTCTTGCTTCAATATTATTGTTTGTAATATAGGAGGGATTGAAATGAATCTTGAAAAGTATATTGACTACACAATATTAAAATCTGATGCAAGTGAAAGTCAGATAACAACCTTATGTCATGAAGCTGTAAAATGGAACTTAAAAGCTGTTTGTGTGAATCCGTGCCATATAGAAAAATGTAAAGAAATACTTGAAGGAAGTGAAACTGATCTTTGTACTGTGATTGGATTTCCTCTTGGAGCCACATTCCCTGAAGTTAAGCTTATGGAAGCAGAAAGAGCATTGGCACTTGGTGCAGATGAACTTGATATGGTTATTAATATTGGGGCTCTAAAAGATAAAAAAGATGATTTAGTTTTTAAAGATATAAATCAGATTGCTAATCTTACAAAAAGAAAAAGTAAAATTTTAAAAGTTATAATTGAAACATCAGTTTTAACTGAAGAAGAAAAAGAAAGAGTTTGCAAAATTATAATGAAGACAGATGCAGATTTTGTAAAAACTTCAACAGGATTTTCTACTGGGGGCGCAACTGTTGAAGATATTAAGCTAATAAAAAGTATTGTTGGAGACTCTAAAAAAATTAAAGCATCCGGTGGAATAAAAACCAGAGAATTTGCATTAGAGTTAATTGAAGCAGGTGCAGACAGAATTGGAGCAAGTTCTGCAAAAGAAATAATTTTTCCTTAGAAACGTAAGTTTCTAAGGTTTTCTTTAAATAATTTAGTTAGGATTGATTAACATGCATTTAGGAGAAGCAAAAGTTGGTGAAATACTGGAAATAGTCTCTTTCCCTGAAGGAGATGTAAAATCTCAGGGGATTCGTTTTGGAATAGATTCAGGAGAAAATATTTATGTAGCCCAGGTTTTTAAGAATGGGCCAATTGTAATTAGAAAAAGTAATCAGGAAATAGCAATAGGAAGAAAATTAGCTGAAAAAATTGAAGTCAGAAAAGGAAGGTAAATCCATTGGAGGAAAAAAAGAAAAACATTCATTCTCATTTCGGAGATATAAAAATCAACCTTCCTCCTCATAAAAGGAAGGTAGTTCTTGCCGGGAATCCTAATGTAGGGAAATCCGTATTTTTTAATGCTCTTACGGGACTTTATGTAGATGTTTCCAATTATCCTGGTACAACTCTGGATATTTCCTATGGAAAATATAATGAGGACCTTATTATTGATACCCCAGGAGTATATGGAATATCTTCCTTTAATGATGAAGAGAAAATTGCCAGAGATGTAATTTTAGAAGCCGATTTAGTAATTAATATTGTAGATGCTGTTCATATGGAAAGGGATCTTTTCCTTACTCAGCAAATAATTGATACTGGTGTTCCAGTTGTAGTAGTGCTTAATATGCTGGACGAAGCATCTGCGAAAGGCATATATATAGATATTGATCTTCTTGGAGATCTACTGGATGTTCCAATAATTAAAGCTGTTGCAGTAAAAGGAAAAGGCGTAGAGAAAGTAAAAAATGAATACAATCGTGCACGTGTGGGAAAAATTTCCAGCAATGAACTGGAGATGGAACTTACAGAAATGCAAAAGAAAGTAGCCAGTAAAGGTGAAGCCCTTCTTGTTTTAGAAGGGGATAAATATATTGCAGAGAAGCATGGTATACCAATAGAAAATAAAAGAGATGAAATTTATCTTAGCAGAAGAAAAAAAATAAATGATATTATCGGCCATGTAATAACCCACTCAGATAACAAAGAGAATTTTAGAGAAAAATTAAGTACCTGGATGTTAAAAGAAAGCACAGGTTTTCCCATTCTTTTTTTTGTGTTGTATCTTATGTATAAATTTATTGGGGATATAGTTGCCCAGGATATAGTGGGTTTCACTGAAGAAACAGTTATGGAAGGTATTTATCAACCATTTATTGTTAATTTATTTTCAAAAATATTAAACCCTGATTCTATGGCCAGTTTCTTTTTGGTTGGAGAATACGGTGTTCTAACAATGGCAATAACCTATGTTTTTGGTTTACTTCTTCCCCTTGTTTTAGGTTTTTACTTATTTTTATCTTTTTTTGAGGATTCAGGATATCTCCCAAGATTAGCAGTTTTAACTGACCGGGTTCTATCAAGAATGGGATTAAACGGCAGAGCTGTGATTCCTTTTATTCTTGGTTTGGGTTGCGTTACTCTGGCAACTATTGTTACCAGACTGCTAGGTTCTTCCAGAGAAAGAAAAATTGCAGTTTTTCTTCTAGTTTTAACAATTCCCTGTTCAGCCCAGCTGGGAGTGATTATTGGAATGCTTTCAGGCCTTGGTGCTCAGTATATTTTATTATATGTTGTAACAGTATTCTCTATACTTGCTATATCTGGAACAGTATTAAACAGAATAATACCTGGAGAATCAACAGATTTATTAATTGATATACCTCCTCTAAGAATGCCAGGTATAGAAAATATATTTAAAAAGACATTTAATAAAAGCCTGGCCTTTATTAAAGAGGCTTTCCCGATATTTGTTTTTGGAGCCTTGTTAATTAGTATTATGGAGGTAACAAATTTTTTAACTGCTGTACAGGATATGTTTGCACCAGTGACCACAGGGCTGTTAAATTTACCGAAAGAAGCGGCAACTGCTTTTGTTATGGGAATTATAAGAAGAGATTTTGGGGCGGCAGGTTTAACAGAACTTAATCTTGATCCCATGTCAACTTTAGTATCTTTAATTACAATCACTCTTTTTGTGCCCTGTATCGCAACTGTTCTTGTAATGTTTAAAGAGTTGTCGAAAAAAGAAGGAGCAATTATTTGGTTAACAACCTTTATAGTTGCATTTCTTGCAGGTGGGGCAGTGAATAAACTTACAGCCTTATTTTCTAAAGAAGCAACTGGAATTTGGTTTACCATTGGACTATTGATTATGGCTGTAATTCTCACCGGTAAAATTTTAGAAAGAAAAAAGGGAAATCTAAAATGAAGACTGTAAAAACCCAGGGAATCATTTTAAAAGGTTTTAATTATTCCGATTATGACCAGATTCTCACTGTTCTGACAAAAGACTTAGGAAAAATAAAAGTAATGGCCCGGGGTGTAAGGAGAAGTAAAAGTAAAATAAGAGGAGGATCTCAGGTTTTTTCTCTTGTTCAGCTTGAATTATACAAGGGCACCAGTTTTTACCGGATGATTCAGACTAATTGTGTTAAATCATTTATAGAGATAAGAGAAAACTATGATAAACTTTTAGCATCTTCAGAGTGGGCTGAAGTTTTAGATAAGATTTTGGTGGAAGAGGAAAAGGATGAAGAAATTTTTAAGCTAGCTCTTTCTGGCTTCACATATATTGCCTATAAGGAAACTGAGAAGACTCTTAGAGTTTTTGAAGCTAAGTTGCTTCATCATATGGGAGTTCTTGCAAGGGAAACAAAATGCAGTATTTGTGAAAGTGAAGATACGATTTATTTTACAGACAGAGGAGACTGCCTTTGCAGTAAATGTGTAAAGGTTAAAACAGACCAGTTTCTTGATAAAGGTGCTTTGAAAATATTGTGTTTTTTTATTAGAGAAAACCTTGAAGATATAGAGCGTTTAAAAGTATCTCCAAAAATTCTTCTTTCTATAAGCAAATTCATACAGAACCAAATTAATAATACAATAGGAAAAGAACTTAAAATATTCTCTTACCCCCATGATTCTATTGACATAAAAAAGTAATTTTGTTAAATTATCAATAATGTTTAAGTAAACAAAATATGGAAAAGGCAATGAAGGAAAAAAGTATTTTGTCGTTATTAGCGATTCTGGGAGGGTGAAAGCCAGAAAAAAGACAAAAGAAGGCGCTCCCGAGTCATATTTTATTAAAGCGGGCAGCAAAAATGCTGTCAATTAGGGTGGAACCGCGGGTATACCTCGTCCCTGTCATATTTTGGCAGGTACGGGGTTTTTTATTTTTCGAAAAGAAAACAAGGAGGAATAACATGAACTTTCAAGAGATAATTTTAGCCTTAAATAAATTTTGGGGTGAGCAGGGATGTATAATTCTACAACCATATGATATTGAAAAAGGTGCGGGTACTATGAACCCGGCAACATTTTTAAAAGCACTTGGTCCTGAGCCATGGAAAACTGCCTATGTAGAACCATCTAGAAGACCAACAGATGGTCGTTATGGAGAGAATCCTAACAGATTGCAACATTACTTCCAATACCAGGTTATATTAAAACCATCTCCAGATAATTTTCAAGAACTTTACCTGAAAAGCCTTGAGGCAATTGGCATTGATCCATTAAAGCATGACATTCGTTTTGTTGAGGATAACTGGGAATCACCAACTTTAGGAGCCTGGGGTTTAGGCTGGGAAGTATGGCTTGATGGAATGGAAGTAACTCAGTTCACATATTTCCAGCAGTGTGGTGGCCTTGATTGTAAACCAGTGGCAGGAGAAATTACTTATGGTATTGAAAGACTTGCAATGTTTATTCAAAAAATAAACAGCGTTTATGATATTGAGTGGGTTGAGGGAATTACTTATGGTGATGTATATAAGCAAAATGAAGTTGATTTTTCTCACTATAATTTTGAAGTAGCAGATACAAATTTGCTTTTTACACTTTTTGACAGCTATGAAAAAGAGGCAATGCGTGTTCTAGAAAGAGGCCTTGTTGTTCCTGCCTATGATTATGTTCTTAAATGCTCGCATACATTTAACTTACTGGATGCCCGCAGTGCTATTTCAGTAACTGAAAGAACAGGATTTATTGCAAGAGTAAGGAACATGGCAAGAGAGTGTGCAAAGGCCTATGTGAAGCAAAGAGAAAATCTTGGCTTCCCAATGCTTAAAGATCCAGAGGAAAGAAAAAAATTAGGATTAGACGAAAAGGAGGCAGAATAATGAAGGATTTATTATTGGAAATTGGAACAGAAGAAATACCTGCAGGATTTATGCCTTCTGCAATTAAAGAATTAAAAGATAATGCAGAAAAATATCTTAATGAAAAAAGAATTCAGTTTAATGATATTAGAACAATGGGAACTCCAAGAAGACTTATTCTTTTAGTAGAAGGTCTTGCAGATAAACAAAGTGATATTGAAGAATTAGTAAAAGGTCCGGCAGTAAAAATTGCTTTTGATGCAGATGGAAACCCAAGCAAGGCGGGAGCAGGATTCGCCAGAGGGCAGGGTGTAGACCCTTCACAGCTTATAAAAAAGGAACTGGATGGAGTAGAGTATGTCTATGCTTTAAAACAGCTTAAAGGGGAAAATGTTGAATCCATTATTCCAGAGTTTTTTGTTGGTATGATTCAGGG
>RZYW01000066.1 GCA_009930175.1 Clostridia bacterium | reverse complement strand
TTTTAACTCTTCAATTATAATATTAATTTCTTCTAAATTAGCAGCAAAAACCGACTCAGTAATTTCAATACAAACATTTGAAGATTTTACTCCGGCATTTCTAATCATTTCAATCATATTCGAAACAAAATCTTCTTTAAGTAATTCAATAACTGAAACATTTATAGAAATATTAATGTCGTTATGACCATCTATTTCAAGTTTCTTTAGAAAATTCAGGGCAAGAAGAGTTACTTTTTTCCCGATAGGAATAATTTGTTTTGTTTTCTCGGCAATTGGAATAAATTCTAAAGGAGACACTGAACCAATCTTTTCACTATTTAATCTGGCCAATGCTTCAAAGCCACAAATTTTATTTGATTCTAGATGTAATATTGGTTGAAACTGTAAAAACAATCCGTCTTCAGTTTCCTGAGAAGCGATTGCTGATAATTCTTTTATTATCTCTTGTTCCCTATAGTTCTGTGCTTCCATTTTTTCATCATAAAAACAAATTCCAAAATCTTTTTCATATAAAACAATAGCTTTTTCAGAAGCAATAAGAATATTTTTTAGTAATACATCAACATCATTTTTGTTGCCAGAGTTGATTTCGATTACACCTATCCCGCCCCCAATTCTTTCTGGAGAAAGATTTTTTATTAGAGTTTCTGAGATTTCTATGCAAAAACCCTCCAGTTCATCAAAACTATTATATTTTTTTATATAAAATACAAACCGATTTTCATAAGTCTTATAAAGCTCACACCACTCTGAGTTATGTTTTTGTAATATTTTTACCAAACTCTTTATAACTTCCTGAGTATAGTGGAAGCCATAACTAGCAGTTAACAGTTGTAAATCACTTAAGTTAACTGAAATCAAAGCTTTTTTATTAATTAAATCACTTTTTAATTCTGACTCTAAAAGTGCTTCTAAAAAATTGCGATTTTTTAGACCTGTCCATCTGTCATGTTCATTACTATATCTCAACTCATTTTCTACTTTTTTACGATCTGAAATATCAAAGACTATTCCTTCAAGAGCCTCAACCTCTCCATTTTCGTTGAAAATTCCCTGTCCCATTTCAAGAACCCATTTTTTCTCTCCAGAAGCTGTTTTAATTTCATATTCATAATTCAAATTTGCCTTTTCAGAAATTACCTTCTTCCATTCTTCCCATAAAATTCCCTGATACTCAGGAGAAATTAAATCATTAAAAGAAAGGTCTTTGTTATTTAACAAACTCTCAGAATGATAACCCGTAAGTTCAAAACACCCCTCGGAAACAAATTCCATAGTCCACTCTGGATCATACTTACATCTGTAGGCAAGACCTGGAATATGAGAAAGTAAAACGGATTTACTTCTTTCACTCTCAATTAACTCTGCTTCAATTTCCTTTCTTTTTGTAATATCCTGAACAATAGAAATATGATTGAATTGATCATCCTGGGAAATATCCAGCAACCTTACAATCATGTGCACCCAGACGATAGATCCATCAGGTTTAATATATCTTTTATCCATGGCGTAGCCATTAATTACTCCAGCCTTTAGTTTTTTATAATAATTCAAATCTTTTTCAAGATCCTCAGGATGAGTTATTGAAGCCCACCCCATTTTTATAAGCTCATTTTTTGTTCTTCCTGTAATTTCTTCAAGAGCTTTATTAATACTTAAATTGGGATTTTTATCCGGGTGATTTTCCCCTTGCTCATATGAAATTGCAATCCCTACGGGAACCTGATTAAAAATCGTGTCAAAGGTTAAATCTTTTTCTTTTATTTTTTGTTCAAGATGATATTCCACTAAAAGCAAATCAGCATGGATTTTAATTCTGGCCTTTAAGGAATCCATATTTAACGGCTTCCTGATAAAGTCAACAGCTCCCAACTGCAGTGCCCTTATTTCATTTTCCTGTTCGTCAAAATTAGTTAATACAATTACACGAAGATGTTTATATGTATCATCTGATTTAAAGAATTCCAGGACCTGAAATCCATTCATTTTAGGCATATTAAGATCCAGAATAACAATATTTATATCCTTGTGTTCTTCAAGGCAGGTAATTGCTTCTGTACCATCACGGGCAACCAGAAGTTCAAAATCCTTCAAAATATTTTTTATTATCAAAACATCAGTAGCAGAATCATCAACAACAAGAATTTTTATTAGCATTAAAAAACTCCTCAAGATTAAATTTCTATCTTAAGGATTATAACCAAGTTCGGAGAAAACTATTCATGATTTTTAATATTATTTTGTATTTTAAATATTTTTTTTATAAAGCTGCAGGAATTATTCATTGCTTCTGTTGCCTCCGGGAACATTGGGGCTAATAATGGGAAGCAGTGGAACATGCCTTTTTGAATATTAAGTTCAACTATAACCCCTGCTTTTTTAGCTTTTTCCGCAAATCTTACAGAATCATCCAGCAAGGTTTCATTTTCTCCCACATAAATCATAATTGGGGGAAGGTTTGATAAATCTCCAAACAAAGGAGATGTATATGGATGAAGAGGATCTCCACTGCCAACATAATATTTTGTATAGGTTTCATTTGCTCCCTTAGGTGTACAGGGATCAGCATCTGCTTTTGTTTTTATTGAATCTCCCGACAAAGTCATATCCACACAGGGGGAAAAGGCCAGACATCCTGCCGGCATAGGGATTCCGTCATCCTTAATTTTTAACATTGTTGCTAAAGCTATTCCACCTCCTGCAGAATCCCCAGCGAAGAAAATATTTTCTGGTATATATCCAATATCAAGAAGCCATTTGTATATTTTTACAGAATCATAAACTGCTGCTGGTGCAGGATTTTCTGGTGCAAGTCTGTAATCAAAAACAAGAAGGTTAATACCTAGTCTTTTGGCAAAGTTTCCAACAATATTTCTATGGGATTTAGCACTTCCCATAACGAAGCCTCCACCATGAAAATATAAGACTATCTTATTTTCCGGAGCATTTTCAACTTTAACCCATTCTGCATAAAAATCCTGAAAGTCAGCCTGTTCATAAGTAATTCCCTCAATTTTTTTTACAAGTTTTTCTGCGGCTTCTTCAGATTCCCTGCGGATTAAGTTTATATCAGAGTTTTCATCAATTACTTCTGCTTTTAATTTACCCTTCATCAAATGTCGATACTTTAATATGTAATGAAACATTGTTCCTTTAAAACTCATTTTTATCACTCCTGAATTAAATTTTTTCCTTGAGAAAAATATTTGCTATAAATCTTTTATCTGGCAAAGGCCTCTTTTCATCCCTGGTATTTCTGAAAATAGTTAAACCGTTTAATGTACTCCAAAAAAGTACAGCCAAGTCATAAGAATCACCCTCTATTATTGTTCCCTCTTTTTGACCTTGAACAATAATTTTACTGAACATCTGATAAGGTAAGTCCCTTTTATTTTTCAAAGCATCCTTGGCTTCTTGAGGAATCGCTTCAGAACCCATTGCCTGGGCAATGAGACTGCTGGTTTGTCGGTATCTGTCACTTTCTTCAATTGTTTTATACATTCCCTCAATAGAATTTAACAGCTTCTCTCTTCCGCCGCAGTTTAACGAGGCAATCCCTTCAACAGCCTCATTCATCTTATCTAATGCATCTTCTATCAAATCAACATATATTTCATTTTTTGATTTGTAATATCTATACAATAAACCCTGAGATATACCCGCTTCTGTTGCAATATCCTGAATTCTTGTTGCAAATAAACCTTTTCTTGAAAATTGGTTTAATGCAGCAATTATTATTTTTTCTTTACTCGTTAGCATATTTGCCCCCTTAGTGAATGAATCTTCATTCATTTTATGATAAGAAAAAATAGTTGTCAATCAGAACAACTATTTTTTCTTATCCAGTCATATATATTTTTGTAGCTCTTCTCTCCACTTGCCACACCAAGACCTAAGTTAACAATATCAATATCATTACATTCAATATTTAATCCATTAATATCTAAAAATACTAGCATTGTAAGAATACCTGTTCTCTTATTTCCGTCTATAAAAGGATGATTTTTTATTATATTAAAACATAAACGAGCTGCTTTTTCTTGAATTGATGGATATAGCTCTTTTGAACCAAAAAATTGAAATGGCCCCTTTATAGCTGAATCAAGTAAACTCTCATCTCTTATACCATCAGTACCACCTGTCTTATTAATTAATTCTGAGTGCATTACAATAACTTGTTCTTTTGTTATTTTTTTCATTTTGCTAGTTCTTTAAATGCTTCAATGTGTTTTGTTAAATACTTCGCGGCTGCCTCATTTACCATTTCATCTTGCGCAAAATACTCTTCAGTTAAAACATTATAATCTATAATCACATACCTTGGCACATTGTTCTTCATTATAACCGCAGCACCACTTTCATCAACCATACGAGCTATTTTAGAAAAGTTTTGGTTCGCTTCAGTAATTGAAACTAAGGTTTTTAAGTCTACTCTCATACTTCTACACCCCTCTCGATAAGTAATTATATCACAAAAATAGGATTAATTATACCTATTATACATGTGATTTATCGGTCCTCTTCCTTTTCCAAGATCTAACATTTCTTTTAAGGCTCCTGATATATACTCTTTTGCAAACTTAATTGATTCCTCTAAGCTCATGCCCTTAGCTAAGTTTGATGCAATTGCACTGGAAAGAGTACATCCCGTTCCATGAGTGTTTGGGTTATCTATTCTTTCACCAGTAAACCAACGATGTCTTCCATTTTCATACAAAAGATCATTTGCATCATTAATGCTGTGTCCGCCTTTACAAAGAACAGCACACCCAAATTCTTTGCTTATAATTTCTGCTGCTTTTATCATGTCTTCATCATTTACTACTGCAATACCTGCTAATGCTGAGGCTTCGGGAATGTTGGGAGTCAACAATATTGCTTGAGGGAATAAGAGTTTTTTAAGACTTTCTACCGCATCATCCTTAAGTAGTTTTGAACCACTTGTAGAAACCATTACAGGGTCAACAACAATATTTTTAGCTTTATACAATTTTAATTTTTCAGAAATAACTTCAATTAATGGAATAGAAGAAACCATTCCAATTTTTACTGCATCGGGGAAAATATCTGTAAAGACACTGTCTAATTGCTTTGCTAAAAACTCTGGCGTAACTTCCAATATATCTTTGACACCCATAGTATTTTGAGCTGTCAAAGCAGTTATTGCCGTCATGGCATATACACCATTTACTGTCATGGTCTTTATATCTGCCTGAATTCCTGCACCACCCGATGAATCACTTCCAGCAATTATTAAAGCTGTTTTCATTAATTTCCCCTCCAAAACTTTTCAAATAAAAATCACTAATATTCATAATTTCTTCCTGTTTATCAGAACTTGATTTATCGTATACTCCAACTGTAATAAAGCCTGCACCTTTGGCTGTTTTTAGTGCATATAAAGCATCTTCAAAAACCAGAGTTTCCTTTGGGTTTGTTCCCATATATTCTGCTGCTTTTAAAAATATTTCCGGTTTTTCCTTACTGGTTTTTTCTTCAGTACAGGTAAATATTTTCTCGAAGTATTCAATAAGACCAAGTTTTGTTAGTGCTTTTTCTGCAACATCTCTGTCACTTGATGTGGCTGCAACAACTTTTATACCTGATTCTTTTAATTCTTTAAGAAAAGCCTCCGCACCATCTTTAACTTTTACATAATCACTATAAAGATTTTTTACAACAGTATTTACATCAGAAATAATCATGCTGATATCCATATCCAGGGAATACTTTTCTTTTAAATACTCTGCCCCCTCAGTCATACTCAAGGGCTCTAAATCCTTATTAATATTTTCATCTGCAACTTTACCATTATTATTCAAAAAGGTTACCAGCGCTTTATCCCATACTTCCATTGAATCCAGAATAGTTCCATCTAAATCAAAGATTGCTCCTTTAATTTTCATTTTTCTAACCTTTCAGCTTTCCAGGCTTTTACTAAGTCTGAAGCTGCAATATATGGATCTTCTGCCTCCGTTACTGCCGTGACAACAAAATATCCAGCAACTCCTGTTTTGGCCAGTTCAGGAATGTCAGGAAGTTTTACCCCTCCCCCAACAACAACAGGCAAGGGACTAATTTTTGCCAGCTCTGTTAATTCATCAAAACTTCTGGTTAATACTTTCCCTTCTGCATCCATTCCGCAATCAGGTTTGGTACTTGTTTCATGTAAAGGACCTGCCCCAAAGTAATCTATTTGAGATATATCCGCATTCTTTACATAATCTATTAAGTCGTGAGTTCTTGCTGAAAGGCCGATTATTGAATCTTCACCTAAATATTTTCTGCACACAGATACCGGAATGTCAGTTTGACCAACATGAATTCCATCTACTTTTACTCCCATTTCTTTTACAGCAAGGACTACATCCAGACGATCATCAACCAGTAAAGTCACTGAAGCTGACTTGCCTAACTCTGCAATTACCCTTGCAGCTTCTGCTGTAAGATTAATAAGTTCAAGAGCAGAGGCAACCTTAGATCGAATTTGTACACAAGTAAATCCAGCATCAACTGCTTTCTTAATTACTTCTGCCACTGAATGACCTTTTATATTTTCCGGGCCAATAACAAGATATGAAGATATATCTAATTTATTTCTCATACTCATTTTTGGCCTCCTAAAATTTCATCTATTCTTTTAACTTTTTCATTCATCATATTTGTAAATCCTGGGCGGATATCTGCTTTAAGAACGACTTCAGTGCGGATTCCCTTATTTGCCAGAACAAAAGTTGCATCTTTAACTACTTTTATTACTTCATCCCATTCACCTTCGATTTCTGTAAACATTGATGTAGTTTTATATGGAAGCCCTGAATCTCTTATCACTTTAACTACCTCTCCCACTTCCTTTGCCAGTTCATCCCCAACACCAAAGGGTGCAATTGCTACTGCTACTAAAGTATTCATAAATTATACCTCCTCAATTTCAAATGGATTTTCTGCTATATCTTCACCTGTTGCTTTATATAGTTCATCTAAAAAATGTACCTGAAAACTTCCTGGAGCATTTGTTTTTTCTGCTGCCCTTTTCCCTGCCAAATTATATAGAGCTGTTCCAGTTAAAGCCGCAATAAATGAAGATGATGCTGTTAGATAAACTGCTATTACTCCTCCAAGGGAGCAGCCTGATCCTGTAATTTTTTCCATAAAATGAGATCCACCATGGGAATAGGCCAAAATTTTTCCATCTGTAA
>RZYW01000065.1 GCA_009930175.1 Clostridia bacterium | reverse complement strand
TGCACTTCACAAATGATTTCATCGTGAATGAATGCGTGTAGTGCAAACTTTTCTCCACTCTTTTCATATAGTCTAATGAGTTTTTTCTTCATAAAATCAGCTTCTAAACGTTGTGCTATGTGACTTAATTTTACATTATTTTCGTAATCATTGATATCTACTTCGAACCAATCTTGATAAACTTTTGTTGCTTTTGATATTTCTTTTTCATCCAATTCTAATACAAAATTTCTTTCTAATGTTTTTTTTGTTCCACCGAAACTTAATGGTAGCATGATATCTTTGCACAATTGTCTGTCATGAATACCTGTTTCTTTTGCAAATTCTGTGTAAATGTCTAAGTCTTTTTCAAATATTTCTTTCACTTTTTTTAGGTTTTTATATGCTGCTAAATGCCTCATTTGACTTCCTGAAAAATCAAAACTAACAAAAATATAGTCCTCTCTTGGGACTATTAACTCTTTTATATACTTGCCTAAAATGGCTTTGTTAGGCAATAATACATACTTTGCAAATATTCTTCCTGTCTTATAAGTTGTTAGATCATGTTCAAAAAACAAAGGTTGTTTAAACATAAATTTGTATCTTTTAATACTTCTTATATCTTCCATTTCTTTGGCGTTTTCATCCAAATACTTCTTAATTTGTTGCCAATCACTTCTCAGATACCATTCCTTTTTAGATAGGTATTCTAATACTTTTTCGATTTTTGTCATATTATTAAAAAAAGAAAAAAGGTCTTACATAACTTTCGTTAACGCCTTTTGTCTTTATCCCTTCAGGTTTATTTTTTATAGATCGTCGTCATCGTCATCATCGTAATCTTCTTCTTGTTTAGATTGTTTTGACGCTTTCTTTTCTTTTTCTTCTTCTAAAAGGCTTACAATATTCATCTTTTTCTTTTCAGCAAATTCTTCTGCATCATTCAATGTTGCTAACGGATCAATGAAAGTATTGATATTTGTTGTATCGTTACCTTGGTAGATAGAGTTTCTTGTTGCTACGTAGAATGGAACCTTTTCTTTGATAAGTTTCCCGATGATTTGATTTGAATCAGCATCTTCTAATTTTCTTAGAAGTCTTTCATCATCTTCAAATGCTTTTTTAGCGATGTTTGTTAAAGCTAATAGGAAATTATATCCTTCTGGGACAATATCGCCTTCTTCATTTTGGTAATAAATTCTTGCCATGCTTGTTCTGTTGTTTTCAAATTGGAATTTTAGGGAATGGTAATTGTAACCTTTTCTCTTTGATCCTTCTTTTTCATCAACTGCATCTTCGTTTCCAACTAGAACTACTTTATATAGTCCTTCTTCCTTTAAATAAAGAAAACCCGTTGCTTTCTTTTCTGCGTTTTTAGGTAATTTTAGTGCCATTTTTATTCTTCTCCTTTTGTTTTTACTATTGTTATTTTTATTAAATCATTGTATCCACCATTATTGTGATTTTTTATAATTTGGATATGTGTTTCTACTTCTAATATATTTTCTTTGTTTCTTTCTAAGAATTTGTTTAATCTTTCATCTACATTTTCGTTGTTTTTCCAATAATATCTTTGTTTACCCTCTGGATAAAAGACATTTGAAATTATTTCTTCAGTAAACGTGTAAATTTTCATACTTATTCTTCACTCTCAGATTCTTTTTTAGTGTATTTTTCTTCTAAATCTTTGTAAAATTGTTGAGCTTCTTCTAAAGTCATTGTTCCTAATTTTCTACCGTTTAATTCTTTGACGATATCATCACGAACAAATTCCTTTTTGATTTGACTTCTTAATTCTGCTGCATCATCTTGTAGACGTTTGTCTTTAGGTGTTGCTTCTTCTTTTTTTGTTTCTTTTTTGTCTTTCTTTTTTCCTTCTTCTAAGACTAAGTTTTTGTCTAACTTACCTTTTTTCTCAATCTTATCTTCTTTTGTTTCTTGGAAGTCATAGAGTTGATTGTAAGTATATCTTTGAAAATAGGTTGAAATTGCACCAAGGTTTTGTGGCTCGAAGAAATCTAAATATAATGTTTTCCAAGCATCTTTTGGTTCTGCAATTCTTAAGATTTCATTCTTGAGTTCGTATGGATCTGTGATTTGTTTTAGATTGGTGATGTCAATTTCTGTAGAAGTAATTAATTCACCTGTTAGAATATCAATCAAATCTCTTTTTACGATGTTTTTGATTATAGGTGTACTTACTCCAGCACCTTCGATACCAGGGTTTAAAAGTCTTGTTTCTTCTGTGTAAACACTTGTTAGAAAATATTTAAGCTCTAATGTTGTAAATACTTTTTGCATGTCTTGTAAAGACACATAAAAATATTGTGATTTATACCCTGCTTCTTCTTTTTCTAGACTAATCCCTCTTATTTCAGCTTTTAGTAAGGTGAATCTTAACCAAGGTGACATAAGTTTGTAGTCCGGTTCTTTATCCTCTACGACTTCTTCTACCTTTTTCTTTTTTGTTTCTTTTTTATCTGTCGGATCTTGTTGAACTTTTAATTCTTTTTCATCCATTGTTTCTTTTCCTTCCTTCTATGAATTTTTTGTAATCATTGATGATCTCTGTTGTTGATTTCTTTAAGATTAAAGCGTTATTTATGATTGTATCTATTGTTTCAGGTACTTGTAATATGATGAATTCTTTTTCTCCAAAATATTCTTGTGCTTCAGGTGTTGTTGCATCAAGTCTATGACCCAATTGTTCCATATCTGATGGCACCCAAACTTGGTCTAAAGCGATTGCTGTATTAAGTCCTTCTATGGAAATGCCCTCTTTGCAAGTTCCTATAGTTCCTAATAATATTATATCACTTTTTTTACTTTTTTTATTTATTATATCTTGGATTTTGATACTTTCTTCATCTTTTGTTTTCCCTGTTATTTCATAAAAAACTTTATTCGGAAACTCTTTTTGTATCTCTTTTTTAATTAAAGATATAGCTTCTTCTCTTGATGAAAATATAGCAACGTTTTTTTCTGGGTTATCCATTAAGTAGTCTAATACAAACTCCGTTTTACAGCCATGTGTCTTTGCTTTAATTTGTTTGAGTATCTTTGGGTTTATGACTATGCTTGAGTAATGAGTCATTTGTTCTAAAGTGTTTAAGATAAATGAATCTCCTATTCTACCATTCTCTGTTAAATCATTTTCTAAAGTCTTTTGTTCATTATTCAACTCTAACTCTACATATGTTTTTTTGGGTGGTATGAGCCACTTCATAGACTCTTTTTGCTTGTTGTTTGAACTACAGTAATCTAATATCTCTTGTAATTCTTTTTGTTTTTCTTCTGATTTGTAACCCTTAATTTCTCTTCCACCCATAAAGTTTCTATCTACATCAAAGAAGTAGTATGCAAAAGCCCAATAACTGTCAAAACTACTTGGCATAACAAACTGTAGTATTGCAAATGTATCTTCCGGTGCGTTTACACTTGGCGTTCCACTTAATGGGTATCTATGTTGGGCTACTTTTCCTACTTTTAAAATTGATTTATTGATAGGTATTAAGCCTGTTTCATCATTTATTTCTTTTTGTTTTTTCGATAATTTTTGTCGATTCCCTTTTGAGTTTCTTAAGACATGAGCTTCATCAAGTATTGCAACTTTTGGTTTCCATTTTAAGATTGCATCAAGCGAAAGCCTTACCCTTGCATACGTTGAAACATACACATTGTAATCAGGATCAAACTCTCCTTCAAACTTTTTAGCAGTCACATTAGCCCATTCATTAAACCTTTTTATCCAATTTCCTGTTACTTTTCCAGGGGACATTACGAACACTTTTTCACCTATTAGATTTTTTCTTTCAATAAGTTTAATAACTGTTGGTGTCTTACCTAATCTTGGCTCATCAAATATAGCAAATGATTTTAGATCTTCAGCGTAATCTACAATTTTTTGTTGATAATCTCTTAGTCTTAACTCTGTTTTTTCTTCATCTTCTTCAAGTTGACCTTTTAACAGTGTGTTTTTTCTTTCTATTGCCTCATTGTATATTGTTACTTTTTCATCATATTCTTCTTGATCTATGTCGCCAAGTTTTAATAGACGCAATAAAAGGGTCGGAGTTTCTAACAACTTCATGACCCTTTGTTTGCCTTCTACTTTGGTATAGATTTCAACGAAACCTACTTTTTTCATTACTTAACTTTTGTTTCTTTTTTCTTAACAGGTGTCACAGTTAATCTTCCTTTTACATTTGTGATAGATGTATAAGCTTCTTTCTCTTCTTCAGTTAAAGATTCCTTTACTTCATCTACTGTAATTAAATGGTATTCTTCTTGTCCGTTTTCAACTAAGAACTCATTTACTTCTTTCAATTTAGCCAAGTTCTTTTCTTCAGTTGCTTTTGTGTAGTCTACATTTCTTCTTACACCTGGTTCAGTATAAGTGATTTTGAAATCTTCTAACTCTAATTTTTTTATTGCTGAATCTGCCATGTAGTTTTCTATTTCTTTATAAAAACCGTCTAGCTTCTTTTGTTCTTCTTCTAATAATGCTTTGTATTCTTGGACTTTTGAGAATGTTTGAGATAAAACTTTCATATTTACAACTTCCGAAAGTTCTGTTCCTTCAGTGTATTTTTCATCAAGTTGATAACATTCTAACATCTTTAGAATATTTTCCCTCTTTAAATCTTTTAACTGAATAACTGTGAATCTATCGTCTTTTTCGTTGTAATGGATAACCCATTTCTCTGTTTCTTGGAAGAATTCTTCATCGTCCATAAAAGAGTAAGTGTTGGTTTGCCAAGTTACTTTGTTAATGTAGATTTCATAGGTTGCTTTAAGGTCAACGATTGCTTTTTTACCTGTGTTAACATTTCTTCCTTTGAAGTCACCTGTTCCAGCCAATGCGAATGGCTTTACAATACCAAATCTTGGTTGTGCATGTTGCATATCCAACCCTTTTTCTTGTAATGCTTTTAAGAATCTTTCTTGCCATTCCGTTAATTCAAATGGATCATTGATAGCTTCTTCTGCTAATTTGTCATAATAGTTTCCTTTTTCGGATGCTGCTTTAACTTTAGCCATTAAAATTTCATTATCTTCGTCGAAACCCTTGTCAATTCCTACCGCCTTTAATAATTGTGTTACTGAAATTGCATCTACACCATCGACTTTATACGTGTGGTTTTCTGCGTTAAACTCTACTCTGTGTTTACCCATTTTTTTCCTCCTAATATGGACTATTATCGTCAATTTCTTTGACTTTTTCTTGTATCAGTTTATAAACTGTTAAAAGTTTTGGTAATGGAAGATTTTTTAGTTTCGTTCCTTCGGTAACTTCCTTAAAGTATTCTTCTAATTTGTGATATCTAACCTTTATCGTGATTTGTTCCTGTATGCCTTCTTTTGTTAGATACTCCGGATTAGATGTTACTACTCTTGTTAATCTTTGAAGAAGCAGTTTTGTTTCGTCTGTATCATAAAGATTGTAGTTAAATACAAATTGTTCAGTTTCTTCTTCCGAAAGTTGTATTTTGTTATTTGAATCAAGTAATAATGTGTTACTTTGTAAATCTAAATGAATTACCTTATCTAGGTTGATTAAGTGGTTTCCAATGTGAACTATTTTCATTCTAACATCCCTTCTGGAATGAGTAATACATTCCCTACATATTTATTTTTACCATTTTTATCGCCATAACTCCACCAAAAACCGTGATTAACGGGAAGATTTTTCATTAAACCTTCCTCGTCAACTACGATTATGTAATTTTTGTTATCTATCGATATTGATCCTGCTATTTCTATAAAACCACCTACAGCTTTTTGCGTTTCTTTTAATTCGTAAGTTTTACCGTTTTTAGGCTCAAGATGTTCAATAGTTAACTTAGCAATTCCTTGCGCATCTATGGTGTCTTTGTCTAATTTGTAAAGTATTGCTGTTGTCTTTTTCATCATTCGTCTCTTAACGCCATGAGTAAGATCTTCGTTTCACCTTTCGTGAACATGAAGAAGTTTTCTCTGATTTCTAAAGAGTTTGCAATGGCGACGATGTTTAGGAAGTTTGAATAATTTACTCTCTTTTGGAATACATATTCGTTTTCTTCTTTTATTTTGAATGAGTTTGTGTCAATCTCAGACTTTGTTTCAAAGGTAATTTCTTTTTCATCTTTTGCGATGCTAAGAGTTGATGTCTTGTTTTCAATAGCTTTTAATTTCTTAATAACTTCTTCTGTAATTTCACCTGCATATTCAAGTTTTTTGAGTTTTCCTTTTTCTAATACCGATACTACATCTGGATAAACACCTTCAAATAGTGTCGCTTTTAGGAATAAACCTTTCGATGAAATGAATAATGCCTTATCGTTTACTAGGATAGGGAATGACTTCTCACCATTGGCATCAAAAATCGCTTTTAAGACAGTTATTGTTTCGGGTCTGATAATAACTGACACTTCACCCTCATAACCACTCTCAATTTGATTTATATACATTTTTACTGTATCTGTTGAAACGATATTTAATTTTCCTTCTTTAAGACTTAAGAGTACACCTTGTAAGACAGGTCTCTTTGTATCCTTGGAAACGAACGATAGAGCATTGTCTAGTGTTTTCATTACCTCTGGTGTAATCATAATTTTCGTTGCTTCAATTTCTTCTTCCTTAACTTCAAAATTCATTTCTTCTGCCATGATAGCAGTTGAGAATGAGATACCATTTACTTTTGAACTTATTGTTTTTTTGTTAATCTTCAATTCAAACTCTTCAGTATCTTGTTTTTCTATCTTAGTTAAAAACTCTTTTTTAATTGCAATCAATTCGGATTCTTTTTCCTCTGTTTTAATTGCTTTTAATTTTAACATCATACCATCTCTTCTTGTATGGATATTTAGGACGTTATCTTTTATTTCTAAAATAATAACTTGATCCTTGGCTTCCATGGGTTTTAAGATGGTTAATGTGTTTTTTAATTGGCTTTTACTTATTTTCATTAGAAAAATCCTTCCTCTTCTTCAGTTTCTTCTTCTTCATCTTCTTCATCTTCTTCATCTTCTTCATCTTCTAAGACTTCTTGTTTGTTGATTTTCATTTGAATATTATCATTTTCTTCATCAACATCTACATCTTCAACTTCTTCTTCGCCGTCTATTCCTTGAATCTCTTCGTTGTCTAATTCTTGTTGTGTTACTTTAGGTGCTTTCTTTTTCTTTTCTGCCTTGTCTTTAATGATTACTTCTACTTTATCATCTTCCCATGTGAAAGTAATTTCTTTTCCTTCATTTTCGGAATAGATTT
>RZYW01000064.1 GCA_009930175.1 Clostridia bacterium | reverse complement strand
AATTTGTGCCTTTTTATTTGGGTCAGCACACTTTCATTGTATTGCTAAGGGTCTCTTTTTTCAAAGTTCAGATTTTCTTATTACAGGAATTGCTCCATAAATAAAAAGAGCGAAAGATTTCTCTCTCGCTCAAAGTATTTTCCCCTAATATCGTATTATTTTCGGGGATTTCTATTTACTTATTAATTTCTTTTTCTAGTTCTTTAAGAACTTTTATAATCTCTTCAAAGTTTGGATAGTCTCCATAAATCATTTCTGCCATAGCCTTATAATCTTTTTCTATTTCAGAAAATCGAAACTCTCTTGGAACTAACTTCAATCTACCATTTAATGCATCTTCATACCTTGCCCACTTTCTAGGGTAGAATTTCATTTTAAATTCAGTCACTTTCTTTAGTAATTCTTTATCCTCTAAGGCTTTGTTTTTAAAATCTGAATTCGCTATTTTATATAGGTCATAAAAGTGTCTTGCATACCTATGTGGCATAGAAGAAGATTCCGGTCTATTCGCTTCATGATGAAGTATAGTTGCTTTTTCCCAAAAGGTTCTCTCTGCCGATACTGTTCTTATATTAGTTTTTTCTTTAAATACATTTGGATAGGCTTCGCTAATTATCGGCAAAACTTCAACATCAATTGCAGGTGTCCATGCTGCAAGGCTTCCTATTTCAAGCCTTATATTTTGTGTTAAATAATTAGATTCAAAGATTTTAGGATATTTACACAGAATTGTTTGTGGGTCTATTGTATCAATGGAAAATTCAAAGTCCATGTCCTTTAAATCTTCTTCTAAAACTTTTAAAAATTTATCTCTTAAAAATACTTCTGTCTTTTCATTAACTTCTTTGTTGAATTTATCTTGCTTGGTATTTGATCTTTCTATCCATGGTTCTTTTTCTTCATATCCTAATACTCGCCAATCTAAGATTAAATCTATATCTTCCGAAAATCTTTCTATAAGTCCAAAGCATTTTGAAAGTGATGTTCCTCCTTTAAAGGTAAAATATTCCCTCCATTTGTTTTCATTAAATAGATAATCTAAGATAAAAGTAACCCAATAGTCCTTTTCAATAACTGCCTCAGATATATTTCTCTTTCTGGCTGTATTTACCATTAAAACTCTTAAGTCTTCTTTGTTTTCTATATAAAACTTATTCATTTTTGCCCTCACAAATTTCCCTTATTACTTCATATATCCATGCAGGAACTGATTTTGATTCGTTCATTAAATCTGTTCTTTCTTCTTGAGTTAAATTTTCTCTTATCTTTTGCATAACTTGGGCATTGATATTTTCTTTCCCTAAAGACTTAATTGCTTGAATTACAGTCGCTGTCTTTAAGGACATATTAGCAATCTCTCCTGGATTTACTTTTTTAAATTCTAAAATTGTATCTCCAATTTTATATTCCTTATATCTTCCACTAGATATATATTTATAGTGAGTTGGTACTTGTGTTGAAAGTCCTAATAAGTTTAAGGCTGTGCTACTATATGGTGCAATATTCCAATTGTATTTTCTCGCTATGGCAAGTGCCAACTCGTGAATTGATACTGCTTCATATTCTCCAATTAACTCACTGTATTTTGGATTGTAATAAAAACCATCGATAACGCGCTTGATTTTATCTTCATCTGCTAATCTTTTTAGTATTTGTCTAACCGTAGCATTAGATGCAATATCTAAAAAGTCATTTGCAAAAAATACTTTATGTGAGTCAAAATCATTTATTTTATCTGATATTATTTCCATATATGAACTCATTACAATTCTCCTTTGTCACGGATATTGTATCATATTCGTGACAAAAATTCAATTGTACTTAATTTTCATATCTTTATAATAGTTCATCGTCATCATCTAGTGATTCTTCATTACTTTCTTCATTATCAGATTCATCTTCTGACTCACTAATATAATCCTCATCATCTTCTTCAAAGTCTTCCAACATTCTATCTTCTTTTGCTTTAACTACCTTAAAATAATATCCTGCTCCTATAACTCCTCCAATTACAAGTGCAACAATAAGAAATGAACCTATCCCGCTTTTCTTTTCTTCTTTTACTGGAACAGTCTTAGGTTCTTCTTTTTTTACTTCTTCTTTCTTAGGCTCTTCAACCTTTATAGTATTTTTATCTTCTGACTCAATCATATTTAACAGGTCTTGTTCTCCTACTTCTGTCAATAATCTTACATTATCTTGGTTTGATGAGTGATCCACTATTAGGTGCATAGTTTTTCCACTTTTAGTTTGAAATGTTAAAAATTGTCTTACATCTACTGGATTTTCTTTATCTTTTTCTGTATCTCCACTTGGTGTAATATCTTTTCCATTCCTATCTACATTTTCAATTACTGAACCTCTTGCCTTATTTTCCCCAGTCGCAAGATTATTTACTGCCTTAGTATTACCACCTTTTACAAGTGGTGTTTTCTTTGGAGGATTATTTGAAGGCTTGTTTGAAGGCTTGTTTGATTCACTTGTATTTCCTGGTATTCTTGGAACATCTTGATAAGGAATCTCTTCTTTTGATGGTGTAAAAACATCATCTTTCAACATTTTTTCAAATTCTTCTTTTTGTGGTTCGTAGATTGATTCACTTTGACTTTCAATCTGTCCTTCATTTGTCATCGCAAATGTAGTTGCTGGTACTGTAAATGTAAAAAGGAGTAACGCTATGGCTACTCCTCGTTTAATACTCTTATTCATTTTTCTATCCTTTCTTATTTTACATTTTTAAATACATAGACAGCTTTTCTAGCATTGTCCCATTCTATTGTTTGGTTTTTACCATCTTTAATATCCCCATGACTTGCTCCAAAAGCTTTGGCAATGTTTGAAATTGAAGCATGAATTCTTCCATTTATAATCACTGGCTTAACATCTGAATTGTAGAACTTTCCATCTGAATCTTTCATAACACCAGTATCAATATTTAGTCTTAATGTCTTTTTAGCTAGGATATTATTCTCTTTATTTGAGAAAATAGCTTCACGAGTAGAGTTGTCATACTCAACATTAAAACCTAGAGTATAAGCAATATATCTTACTGGAATCATAGTTCTTCCTTGATCTACATAAGTTTTTACATCCATATAGACTGTTGTCTTACCATCTTTGTTGATAATGTTATAAAAGTTTTTGTCTACTTGAAAAACTGCAAATTCTTTTTCATCTTTAACTTGTTTTTTGTCCTGTTGTTCCTCTTGCTCTTTCATCTTGTTAAGATCAAATTGATTTAGGATATTCTTGTCATCAGCTTTCAAAAGTTCATCCCACTTCTTATCTTGAGATTTCTTATCTTCTTTTTTCTCTTTGTTTTCTTTTTGGAGTTTTAGAAGTTCATCTAATTTCTTAGATAGGTCTTGATTTAGATTTTTATCTTTTTTATCTTTAGCTTGTTTTTCAAGTTCTTCTTTTGCTTTTTTATTTGCTTCCTCGATTAACTTCTTTGCTTCTTCAATTTTCTTATCTAATTCTTCTTTTAGCTTTTTAATTTCTTCTTCAGAATCTTTTTGTTTTTCTTCTAGTTCTTTAATTTTCTCTTCTAATTCCTTATTTGTATTTTCAGAAGATTCTTTTAAACTATCAATAGCCTTTTGAAGCTCTTCAATTTTCTTGCAACATTCTGACTTAGAATTTTCTGTCTCTTTCTTTTTAGACTCAAGGTCTTTTATCTTAGCATCTTTTTCATCAAGAGCTTTTTCTAAGTCCTTAATTCTATTGTCTTTATCTTCAATTTCTTTAGTCTTCTTTGCTAGTTCTCCTTCTAAAGGCTCGAGCTTTTCTTGCATTTCTTTGATTTTATTTTCGTTTTTATCGGCCTTTTCTTTCTCAGCTTCTAACTCCCATTTTGTAGATGAATAATCTTCTTTTAATTTTGCATTTTCATCTTGTAATCTTTTTAATTCATCTTTAAGCTGAGTAATTTCTGCTATTAGTTCATCATTATTGGAGTTTTTAAGATCCTCAATTTCTTTATTCAATTGAGCAATCTTATTATCTTTATCTCTAATTTCTTCTTCAAGCTTAGCCTTTTCTTGTTTCAGTTTCTCTCCATTATCTTTGCAAGATTCTAACTTTTCCTTTAATTCATCTATCTTTGATTGGTCTTCTTGTTTCTTATCATTTAAGTCTTTGATCTGATTTTCTAAATCACTAATTTTACTTATTGAACTTTCTATAACTTTTTTACTACCATCTGTATCATCAGCTTTAGCTAGTACATTAGTAGTTGAGGTTGATGTTAAAACTAATAAAAGAGCCATAAAAAAGGCTCTTAGTCTGTTCGTATTAAATTTCTTCATTATGAATGTTCTCCTTTTCTTTTAATTTTTCTTCTCTTTTTCTATCATTAATTTTCTCCATTAATTCTTCCAAGCTAATATTGTTTCTCCTAAGAGTTACAATTATTTCTTCATTTTCAACTTGTATTTCTTCATCGCAAATTTCTTTGTATTTTGCATTTAAATCTTTTAACTTCTCTTCTATTTTTTTCTTTTTATTCCTAATACTTATAAGCTTTCTGTTCACATAATATCTCCCTTCTATCTAGGTCTTCCAAAACCATAAAAGTGTGATTTCCAATATTTTGAATTTATTGATGTGTATTGAATTGGATCTCCTGCGTGAATCATCATTCCGTTACCTGCATATATTCCTACGTGAGATATTGGAGTTCCACTGTTATATGTTGAGTGGAAAAATATAATATCTCCAGGTTGAGCTTCACTTGGACTTACTGGATTACAATAGTCTTTGTATATTCTCCATGCAGTTGTTCTTGGCATTCTTTTTACACCAGACTTTGTAAATGACCAACATACAAAACCTGAACAGTCAAAGTTAGATGGTCCACTTGCTCCAAACACATATCTTTTGCCTATATGTTTTTCTGCTTCATTAAAAAGAGCCTTTGTAGTGGCTGAATCAAAAGCAAGACCAGGATTTCCAAAGTTTGGATTGTCTACTATTTCTCCTAAGTCCCCATTACCTGATCCAAAAACATCTCCCATATTCCCCTTAGCTTCGAGAAGAGCTTCGTAATGAACTACATTATCTGGATAATCTTTAAATATTTTCCTAACAACTTCATCCATTTCTTTTTTCTTTAAAGTTACAATTAACTTTTTATATTCATACTCTTCTTTTTCATAGCTAGTATAAGGATTGCCACGACTATCATATCTAGTTTTTGCTACTGTTCTTGTTCTAATTTCAATTTCTTCCTTAAAGTCAAGCTTATACATCTTATCGAAAAGTTCTTTTAAAATTCCTTTTACTTCAGAAGCTGATTTTAATTCTCCACATCTTGAAGTTATATAGGATAAAAGTTCATGGGTATTATGACCAATTTCTCCTTCTTTTTTTATGATATATTCGTCATATCCAGGATGACTTGTTTTTACACTTTCTATTTGTGATTGTAGGTCATATTCCATTGATGAAAATTCTTGATTAACTTCACTTAGAACTGTATCTTGTGATAGGTATGTTGTTGTCATTACTGAGTTGACAGAGTTGCTTAATCCACTCATACCAACACTTCCGCCACCAATCATGATTGATAGCATAAGACCTAGTCCTATTACTAGAAATAGAACCATCTTACTTTTCCTTATGATTAGCTCTTTAGAAGCCTTACCTAAACTTAAAATAGCTTTTTTAACCCTATCTACAAGTCTTGTTTCGTGCTTTTTAGCTATCATGCTCTTCATTTGCTTTCTCTGGTAAAACTTCTTAAATCTATTTTTCTTTATATAGGCGTCTGACTTTTTTAAATCTTCCACGCCGCTTTTAAACTCCAACTTGCTTTTTCTATTTCTTATTTTCTTATCAAGTTTAGATAGCTTTTTTAAGGACTTTTTCTTTTTGTCTAGCTTATACTTCCTTATTCCATGCTGGAGTTTAGAGCTTACATTAGCGACCTTTTCTCCAGATTCTACACCAGTATTATCAGATCCTGAACTTAGATAATCTCTCACTAACTCTGATGACTTAGCTCCAGATAATAAAACCCCAGAAGATAGACTTCCTTTAGTTTTATTCTTTAAGATATTATCCTTTAGCTTACTTTTAGACTTTTCAAGCTCTCCAATCTTTTTATCTGAGATAAAGTCTTTAACATCTTGTGCTTTCTTAGAATCTTTCGTTGTAATTTTCTTAGATTCATTTTTTAAGTCATCAATTTTCTTGCGTGTAAATTTATCACTTTCATAATTTTTTCTTTTGTAGTAAGTCTTCTTTTTATTAACTTTCTTTTGTTCTGAAGGTTTAAGGCTTGTTTCCTTTTCATCTTTTATAAATTCTTGATTATTGTCTTTAAACTCAGGATTATCAAAAGTCTTATCTGTATCAACTCCGCTTAGCTTATTTTCTTTATCTATTTCATTAGAAATTTTTTCCTTATCCCTAAACTTCTTTTCTTGATAAAGTTTCTGCTTTTGCTTTTTATCGATATTAGTATTACTTTCGCTCTCACTTACTTCATCTTTAACAAGCTTATCTTTTCTATATACTCTCTTGCTTTTCTTTGCTTCGATAGGTTTATCTTCGCTTGTGTAGATTCGCTTAGACTCTTTCTCGTTGATTTTGTCTTGGAATTTATCCTTACTATGGATAAGTTTATCCTCATAATTTTTAAGAACTTGTCTTTTACTTGATGGCTTCTTATTGCTTATTACTTCAGAGTTAGCTGAAATATCATCTGTTGTTAATTTATTAGAATTAATATTTCTACTGTTTTCACTACCAAAATTCACCTTTTTGAAGTCTACATCTAAGTCTTCATCAAGTTTAAAGCTTTCATCTGCCCTTATTTCAAGATTAGCTTGTTTTGTTTCTCCAGCCTTATCCTTATTATCTAAAACTTCTTTTCTAATTCTTTCCTTGTTTTTAGCCTTCTGAAAATCTTTTAGTTTATCTTGTTTTTGATCTTTTGCTAATACATTCTCGTGAATAAGTTTAGATTCTTTTTCTGAAATTTTATCTCCGAACCTATCCTTAGTCTTAATAATCTTATTGGTATAATCATCTGAATGAACAAGTTTACTATCCATATTTTTTTCAGGAGCGTCCCTATTTCGTATAATTTTCTTTTGAAAATCTTTTTTTAGTTTTTTATCCATATCACACCTACTTAGCTTCTTCTGGTTTTGTTGTCATTAGCTTATATAACATGGTGTCTTTAGGGAATTTATCTATAAATGGAACAATAGTATTTCCGAAGAATAATAGTCCCTCACCTGC
>RZYW01000063.1 GCA_009930175.1 Clostridia bacterium | reverse complement strand
GAGAATCATCCTGTAATAAAAATTGGCGTAGACCCAGAATTTGTTCCTTTTGAATTTTTTGATGAAAATGGGGAATATCAAGGAATAGCTGCAGAATATCTTTCACTTATTGAAGTAAAAACAGGAATTAAATTTGAAATTATTCCCGGCCTTACCTGGCCAGAGGCATATGAAAAAGCTGTAAATGGTGAAATTGATATCCTTCCAGCTGTTTCAAAAACAACAGAAAGAGAGAAGTATTTTTATTTTTCCAACCCTTATTACAATATTAAAAGAGTTATTGTTACAAGAGATGACAATAGCAGTATAAGAAGTTTTAATGATTTAAAAGGGAAAATTGTAGCAGTACAGGAGAATAGTTCCCATCACAGTTACCTGATACCATATTCAAATATTAATTTAAGTTTGTATGAAACTGTTCCTGATGCTTTAACCGCTGTTGCAGATGGTCGTGAAAACATTTTTATGGGTAATATGGCAACAACAAATTATTTGATAAGGTCAGAAGGTATAACAAATCTAAAATTTATTGCTTTTAGCACATCAGAAAGCCAATCTCTTCATATAGCAGTTAGAAAAGATCTTCCAGAATTAGTAACAATAATCGATAAAGCTTTAGGTTCTTTTACAGACAATGAAAAAATTTTAATTAATAATAAATGGATTAATTTAGAATTAACCCCGGACTATGGCCCTATTATGCGAAATATAATGATTGGAGCAGGAATTGTTGCCTTAATTTTTGCAGTTTCCTTATTTTGGATAATTAAATTAAAAAGTGAAATTAAAAAAAGAAAGTTAGTTCAAATTGATCTAGAAAAAGCAAAGCTTGAAGCCGAGCAGGCAAATAATATTAAATCCAGCTTTCTTGCCAGAATGTCACATGAAATCAGAACCCCCCTTAATGCAATTACAGGTATGTCATATTTATTGAAAAAAACTGGTGTTACACTCACTCAAAGAGCATATATTGACCGTATTACTCAGGCATCAAGTACAATGCTAAGTATAATAAATGATATTTTGGATTTTTCAAAAATAGAAGCAGGTAAGGTAGAGATTGAAAAAGTTTCCTTTAGTCTTGATCAGGTAATTAGAGAAGTAGTAAATATTGTATCTTACAAAGTTGAAGAACAAAAAATTGGTTTTAAACTTTCTAAAGATCCTCAGATCCCTAATTGGTTTTTAGGAGATCCTAAAAGAATTGAACAAATATTAATTAACCTTACCAGCAATGCAGCAAAATTTACTTCACAAGGGGAAATTTCCCTAGAATTAAAGCTTGTTGCAAAAGAAGGAAGCAACTATCATCTTTCATTTTTTGTAAAAGATACAGGTATTGGAATGAGTAAGGAACAAATTAATAAGTTATTTGAACCCTTTGCCCAGGGAGATGTAAGTATAAACAGGAAATTTGGCGGAACAGGTCTAGGACTTTCAATAGTTAAAAATCTTGTAAACTTGATGGGTGGGGAAATAGAAGTATATAGTACAGAAGGTGAAGGTTCCACATTTATTGTAAATCTTACTTTGGAAATAGATGAAGAAAAAGAAGAGGAATACAGGAAAAAAATCTCTTCCTCCTACTTTAAAAATATTAAAACTTTGGTTCTTGAAAAAACAGGATCAAATATGAATATTATAGATGGCTATTTATCATCCTTTGGAATGATTTGTGAACTTACAACCTCAGAAAGCAGTGCGGTTAATATGCTGGAAAGCAGCAGTGCTCAATATACCAGACACTATGATTTATTGATTATGGATTTTGAAACACCAAAAGAAGGTGGATTTGAATTTTTAAGAAAATTAAAAGAGAATAAAAAAATCACCAAATTTCCTAAAATAATTATGTTGCTTCCAATGACAAGGGAAGACCTTTATGACAAGCTTGATGAAAATAGTGTTGATGCTGGTGTAAGTAAACCAATAATTCCTTCAGTTTTATTTAATAGTATTCTTGAAACTTTTAAAGAGAAAGCAATTGTTGCAAACAAAGAATACGAGAAGAGTGAAGAAAAAGATGTTTCAGTGGATATTTCTGTATTAATAGTAGAAGACAACAAAACAAATCAGTTTATTGCAAAATCATTACTTGAAACTGCAGGGTTAAAAACTTTAATTGCCAATGATGGAAAAGAAGGAGTAGACATATTTAAGGAAAATAAGGATAATATTGATGTTATTCTTATGGATATTCATATGCCGGTTTTAAATGGATACGAGGCTACAAAGCAAATCAGGGAGATAGCTGAGAATATTCCAATAATAGCTTTAACTGCAGATGTAATACGCAATCAAAGTAATGAATATGGAGATGTATATTTTGATCAGTTTATTACCAAGCCATTTGATCCTGAGGACTTTGTTTCAAAAGTTAAAGAAACTGCAAATGTAAAGAAGGTTATAAAGGTTAAACATGAAAAAGTTATAGATATTGATAAGGGGCTCCAATTTTTAGGTAACAATAAAGAGCTCTTTATTGAAGTGTTAAAAGAATATTATGATGAAAATCAAACTACTATTGAAAAAATTAATAATGCTATTGAAAATAAGAATTATGATGAAGCATCTAAAATAGCTCATAAAGTTAAAAGCAGTTCAGGAACAATTGGAGCAACAAATTTCTATAAAACTGCTGTAGAATTCCAAAAAATATTAATGAATGAAGAAAAAGATGAAAATAAAATAATTGATACTAGTTTAGAGTTTGAAAGACGTATGAAAGAAGTACTTGATGAAATTTCAAATATAATTGAGAATCACAAAGGCGGGATAGAGTGAAGTCAGATAGTGTCCGGAAAGAAAAAATCTCAATAAAATTATTAATAATTTTATCTTTCATTACAATTTTTCTGGTTGCATATTTATTAACTGGATTTATTGTATTTTCTGGCTGGATGTCTTCTGTAAGAGGTACCATCGCCGAAAATGAAAGAGATCTTAGTAAGGAAATTATCAACCAAATTGATGAGTATGTGGGCGTACCTCTTCATATTAATGAAGTAAATGAAAAAATAATTGCTAATAAAATTGTAGATTTAACAAATAAGGACGAAAGAGAAAGATTTTTTGCCGGAGTTATGCAAGCTCATATTTTTGATTCTTTATACAGTTTTAGTTTTGGAACGGTAAGAGGAGAGTATTATGGTGCCCGCAAGAACATAAATGACGAGATAGAGTTAATGCTTAATGATAATACTACCGATGGAAATTCTTGGTATTATAGCGTAAATGATAGTCTGACAGCAAATGAACTTGCTACAAAAGCTGGGAAGTTTGACCCAAGGACCAGGGCTTGGTACATTTCTGCCGAAGAAACCAAAGGACCAGTTTTTGCACCAGTGTACAAACATTTTGTTATGGATGATTTAACTCTTTCTGCTGCCCTTCCTGTTTATGATAATCAAGGGGAATTTCTAGGTGTTCTGGGTTCTCACATTACTTTAGGTAGAATTAATCAGTTTCTTGAGGATATTACAGAAAATCATAGATCCTCCGCAATAATTATTGAAAAAAATTCAGGTGAACTAATAGCTAACTCTTTGGGTATTGTAAACTATAAAGAAGATGAGAATGGAACATTTAAAAATAAAAAAATTGATGAAATTGAAAATAAATTTATTCTTGAAGCATACAGTGAATACAAAAATTCAGGTGTCTCAAATATAAAAAGAAATGAAAATGGAGAAAATCACTATATTAATTTTTCTGGTTTTTCAAAAAATGGTATAGAATGGCTAATAATTACAGATATACCTGAAAGCCTTTTTACTCAAGGAATTTTAAAGAATATTATTGGTTCAGGATTTATGGCAATTATGGCAGTAATTTTAGCAATTTTATTATATTTTAATTTAATAAAAAGATATTTTTTGCCGATTGAAAATCTAATTGAAACCACTGAAAAGTATTCAAAGGGAGATTTTGAATCCAGGGCAAAAGTTGTGAGAAATGATGAAATAGGGAAACTTGCTCTTGCTTTTAATTTAATGGCAGATGCTTTAAACAGATTGATTGGCAATCTTGAAAGTCTTGTTAAAGAAAGAACTGCAAACTTAGAAGAAAATAAAGACCAATTACGCCTTATTTTAGATTCTACAGTTGAAGCCATCTATGGAGTAGATTTAAAAGGAAATTGTACATTTTGTAATTCCCGTTGTTTAGAACTTCTCGGATATGATGATGAAAAAGAATTATTGGGTAAAAATATGCATAACCAGATTCATCATAGTAAATTAAATGGAGAAAAGATGGAACCGTCAGAATGTAAAATTTTCATGGGTCTTAAAGAAAAGAAAGGAATTCATTCAGCAGATGAGGTATTTTGGCGTGCTGATGGAACATATATTGAGGTTGAATATCATTCTTATCCACAATTTAAGGATGGAGAAGTTGTTGGTGCCGTAATAACCTTTATGGATAATTCTTTGGAAAAGAAGACTCAAGAAAGAATTAAATTCCTAAGTTATCACGATTCATTAACAGGATTGTATAACCGGATGTTTTTTGAAGAAGAGATGATCAGGCTTGATACGGAAAGATCTCTTCCAATAAGCATTATATTTGCAGATGTTAATGGTTTAAAATTAACTAATGATATTTTTGGCCATGTTATTGGTGATAATTTGCTAAAAAAATGTGCTGAAATATTAAAACAAGTTTGCCGCCATGAAGATATTATTGCAAGAGTGGGAGGAGATGAGTTTGCTATCTTGCTTCCTTCAACTGGAGAAAGTGAAACGAAGGCTATTATTTCAAGAATTAATGAAGTTATGGCCAGTGAAAAAATAGCAGCTATAAAATGTAGTATGGCTATGGGTTTCAGTACTAAAAATAATATAAAAGAAAATCTTGAAGAAGTAATGAAACATGCAGAGAATAATATGTACAGAGAGAAAACTATGGCTAGAAAAAACACTAATACTCAGTTGCTAAATACAATTATAGAGACTCTTCATGAAAGAAGCCCAAGAGAAAAAGAACACTCAGTAGTTGTTAGTGAACTTTGTAAAAAAATTGCTGAAGAACTTAATATGGAACAAAATGATGTTAGAAAAGTAAAAGAAGCAGGTTTTATTCATGATCTTGGAAAAATTGTTTTCAGAAAAGAATTATTAGAAAAAGAAGAATATAATTTTACGGAAGAGGAAGATAAAGAATTCCAGCAACACTCTGTTATTGGCTATAGGATTCTAAATCTTTTTGATGAAACCTTAGATTTAGCTGAAGAGGTTCTAAATCACCATGAAAATTGGGATGGAACTGGTTTCCCTAAAGGCCTAAAGGGAGAAGAAATATCACTTACAGCAAGAATAATTGCAGTAGCAGAGGCCTATGATTCTATGACAAACGAGATACTATCAGAAAGAAAAACAAAGGAAGAAGCTATAGCAGAACTAGAAAGCTTAAAAGGAACAAGATTCGATCCAAGAATAGTAGAAATTCTTAAAAAAGTAATATAAGCAAAATGGGACGCTTCCAAAATCCGCGTCCCATTTTTTATTATAGCCTTGAAATATAGTCTTTATATCCAAAAGTTTTGTGTACTTTTATTCCTTCTTCATCATTATATGAAGCAATGGATGGAAGGTTTACTCCATTAAAAGTATTGTTTTTCACCATAGTATAATGAGCCATGTCCATGAATACTAAACGGTCACCAACCTTTAATGGTTCATCAAAGGAATAATCTCCAATGATATCACCAGCCAGGCAGGTGTTTCCTCCAAGTCTGTAGGTATATGGCTTTTCTCCAGGCTTCCCGGCGTTAATAATGTTTGGTCTGTAGGGCATTTCCAATACATCAGGCATATGACATGCAGCAGAGGCATCTAAAATTGCAATTTCCATGCCATTATTAACAATATCCAAAACAGTTGAAACCAAATACCCTGTATTCAGAGCAATTGCCTCACCAGGCTCAAGATAAATTTTCAAGTCATATTTATCTCTCATATATTCAATAGATCTTACTAAAGATTCAATATCATAATCATCCCTGGTGATGTGGTGCCCGCCCCCAAAATTTAGCCATTTCATTTGTTTTAAATATGGACCAAATTTCTCTTCCAAATGAGGGAGAGTGTTTGCCAATGCATCTGAATTCTGTTCACACAAGGTGTGGAAGTGTAAACCATCAATTCCTTCAAGTAATTCCGGCTTAAAGTTTGCTATAGTAATTCCCATTCTAGAATTGGCAGAACAGGGGTTGTATATATCAACTTCAATTTCAGAATACTCAGGGTTAACTCTTAATCCGCATTCAATGTTTTTTGAAGGATTACTTTTTACAATATTCTTATACTTTTCCCATTGAGCAAAAGAGTTGAATACCAAATGATCACAGTAACTCATTAATTCTTCAAACTCATCTTCCAGGAAAGCAGGAGCATATGCGTGAACTTCTTTACCCATAAATTCATGTCCTAAGTGAGCTTCATTTAATGAACTTGCAGTTATGCCTTTTAGATATTCTCCAACAATTGGCATCATAGAAGTCATGGAAAAACCTTTTAAGGCAAGTAGAATAGAACAACCTGTACGCTTTTGTACAGAGTCCAGGATCTCCAGGTTTTTTCTTAAAAGTCTTTCATCCACAATGTAGCAAGGGCTTGGAGTTTTTGTAAAATCAATTTTTTTCAATTATTTGCACCTCATTTAATCCACTAAAACTGGATTGAAATCTTCAACCCATGGAAGACCTTGCTTATTTAGCTCCTCCATAAATGGATCTGGATCAAATTCTTCCACGTTGTAAACTCCTGGTTTTTTCCAAAGTCCTTTTAAGATCATCATTGCACCAATTACAGCTGGTACTCCAGTTGTATAAGATATTGCCTGAGAGCCAACTTCTCTATATGCTTCCTGATGGTCACAAATATTATATACATAATAGTTACGGGGCTTTCCATCTTTAACACCCTGAATAATACATCCAATATTAGTTTTACCTTTTGTACGTGGTCCAAGGGAAGCCGGGTCAGGAAGAACTGCTTTTAAAAACTGCAGTGGAATAATTTCTTTTCCTTCAAACATAATAGGTTCGATTGAAGTCATACCAACATTTTCTAAAACTCTTAAATGAGTAAGATATTTTTCTGAAAAAGTCATCCAAAAACGGATTTTCTTTAATCCTTTAATGTTTTGAGCAAGGGATTCCAGTTCCTCATGATAAAGTAAATAAATATCTTTTGGCCCAACCTGGTCAAAATCGTATTCCTTTTTCTCTGACAAAGGAGGAGTTTCAATAAATTCTCCATTCTCC
>RZYW01000173.1 GCA_009930175.1 Clostridia bacterium | reverse complement strand
AATATCAATGAAGATATGATAATAATGAAGGAAGAAACTTTTGGTCCCGTTGTTCCTGTTAGTATTTTTGAAACAGAAGAAGAGGGTATAAAATTAGCTAATAACTCCCCTTATGGTTTATCTGCCTATGTGTTTACCGAGAATATCAGTCAGGGAGTAAGAGTTTGCGAAGCCTTGGAATATGGAATGGTAGGACTAAATACAGGAAGAATCAGCAGTGCCCAGGCACCTTTTGGTGGCATTAAAATGAGCGGATTTGGACGTGAGGGCGGTTATTACGGAATAGAAGAATATCTGGTTACAAAATATATTGGGATAGGAATTTAAAGGACAGAAGGTGCTGTAATGAAAGAAAAGATTGTTTATAAATCTGAAAAAACCGGAACTCCTCCTGGCACTTTAGTTTATATTGGAGAGGAAAGAAAAGAAGAAGTTTCAATAAGCAAATTCCTCTATTCTGATAAGTTTGTAGAGGAAGAGGTAATATTGGACCCTGAGAATATTACAGTACCAAGGTCAGAAAATATAAAATATTGGGTTGATGTTGATGGTATTCATAATAAAGAAGTAATAGAAAAAGTTGGAAAAATATTTGATATTCATCCTCTTACCCTGGAAGATATAATGAACTCTGAACATCGTCCCAAACTTGAATACCATGAGGATTATATTTTTATTATTTTAAAAATGCTTACATACAATGAAGAAAAGGAAAAAATAGAGTCGGAGCAGGTAAGCATAGTTTTTTGCGATGATTTTTTGGTTTCTTTTCAGGAAAAAACGGGAGATGTTTTTGGACCTGTTAGAAAATTAATCAGAGAAAAAAATTCTAACAGGATAAAAAAAGAAGGATCAGACTACTTAGCATACGCTCTTTTAGATAGTATTATTGATAATTATTACTATATTTTAGAAAAAACCGGGGAAAGAATTGAAATACTTGAAGATGAATTAATATCTGGGTATGACTCTGATATTATGAATAAAATTCATGAATTAAAAAAAACCATGACAATCTTTAGAAGATCAGCATGGCCTTTAAGAGAAATTATGTCTGGATTTTTGAAAAATGAAAGTTCAATTATCAGAGAACAAACCATTCCATTTATTAGAGATTTATACGATCATGTTGTTCAAATTATTGAAACAATAGAAATTTCCCGGGACAATCTTTCGAATTTAATAGATTTATATCTTTCCAACAGTAGTGCAAAAATGAATGAAACTATGAAAGTTTTAACAATTATTGCAACTATATTTATACCTCTTACATTTATTGCAGGAGTATATGGAATGAATTTTGAATATATGCCAGAGTTAACCTGGCGAGCAGGTTATCCCTTAATTATGGGGATAATGTTAATTTTAGCTTTATTTATGCTTTACTACTTTAAGAAAAAAAAGTGGTTGTAAAAACATGTAATTAAATCATTCGAATTGCGAATTCCGGGCAGACAGTAGAACAGTAGCCACAAAGGAGGCACTTTGA
>RZYW01000172.1 GCA_009930175.1 Clostridia bacterium | reverse complement strand
GTTCTCGTGCGAGGATGAACTGCCATAAAATCCGCCCCCGCATCTTCCATTCTTTTAGCAAAGTCCAGATAATTCAAACTTTCATTGTCCCAGCCACTGCGAAATTTTACGGAGACAGGAATTTTTACTGCTTTTTTCACTGCGGAAACTAACTTTGCCGCCAAGATTGGATCTTTCATTAAGGCGGACCCTTCAAGATTTTTTACAACCTTGGGAACCGGACATCCCATGTTAATATCGATAGCTGCCGGTTTCTCTGCATCTTCAATAAAAGCCGCAGCTTCAGCCATTATCTCAGCCTCGCTTCCGAAAAGCTGAATCACAATGGGATTTACTTCATCTTTAAGATCAAAAAGCTCGTAAGTTCGCTGATTTTTATAGGTCACGGCCTTTGCGCTAATCATTTCAGAATAAATAAGCCCCGCGCCGAACTGACGGGCAATCAGGCGGAAGGCTTTATCGGTAATACCCGCCATGGGAGCAACCACAACGGGATTTTCACTTAAATATTTTTTTATATTCATTTCATCATTAAAAAACAAATCCTACTTTTCTCCTTTGTTCTTCTCGTAAATTATTCTAAGACCATCCAGGGTCAAATATTTGTCAACTTTTTGGATGTACTTTGTGTCCTTGGCAATAAGCTCGGCGATGCCTCCAGTGGCAATTACTGTTGGATTTTCCCAGCCCTGCTCTTCTTTAATGCGGAAAATAATTTCATCTACAAGCCCTGTATATCCGTAGATCATTCCCGCCTGCATTGCATTAATTGTATTTTTCCCAACCACTTTTTTAGGTTTAATAAGCTCAATTTTTGGCAGCTTTGAAGTACGCTGAACCAGAGCCTCAAGAGAAATGTTTACCCCGGGAGTGATTACACCACCAAGATATTCTCCTTTTTCCGATATAGCACAGAAGGTTGTTGCTGTTCCAAAATCTACAATAATAAGTGGGGCGCCATACTTTTCAATACCCGCAACGGCGTTTACAATACGGTCCGCACCAACTTCTCTTGGGTTTTCATATAAAATTGGAATGCCCGTTTTGATTCCAGGGCCAATAACCATAGGCTCAACGTTGAAATATTTTCTGGACATATCCTCAAGAGCCGCCATAATTGGTGGCACAACAGATGAGAAAATTACTGCATCAATTTTTTCTTTGGAGATATTATGATGAGTAAAAAGATTAAAAAGAAGTATTCCGTATTCATCGGAGGTTTTTTGACGATCTGTGGTGATGCGCCAGTTTATTTTCAGTTCCCCATCTTCATAAATACCTATTACCATGTTGGTATTACCTATATCAAAAGCTAGTAACATATTCATTCTCCATTCTGTTTTATATAGTAGCCCCGGCTGATTGCGGGAAAAAATAGCATTTTTTTGATTTTTTCCCGGGAAAGTTCTGCTGGAATTTTATCTAATTGAAGTGTAATAAATCCGTCTTTCTTTAACCTGTTAAGAGGCAGGTTTTTCATTACTTCCTCTATAGC
>RZYW01000017.1 GCA_009930175.1 Clostridia bacterium | reverse complement strand
TCCTGAAGTATTTCAGCTTCAGAATCTAAAAAGTTAATCTTATACTTTTCCCTCATATACTCTTTTCTTTCCTTTGATATATCAAAAGCAACTATTTTATCTGCATTTATAACTCCATTTTTTAAAATCCCACTGATGATTGCTTCTGCCATATTTCCTGCCCCAATAAAGCCAATACTAGTCAAGGTTAGTCCTCCTTGTCAAAGTGAGTTACCCAGGCAAAAACCTCTTCCTGATCCTGCTGGTTATATGCTTCCCTAAGTTCTCCAGAAATATTAACATTTGGGGGAACTACCAAAATAATTTTGTATCCTATTTTTTGCATTGTTCCACCAATGGCATAACAAATACCCCCAATGAAATCAATCATTCTTCTAACTAAAACAGGATCTGCATTTTCCATATTGATAATTACAGGTCTTCTGTCTTTTAAGTTATCTGCAATAATTGGCGCCTCTTCAAAATTAGTAGGTTCAATAACAACCACACTTACCTTGTCGTTTTTTAAAGCAACCAAATTATTAGTTCTTTCTTTTTTTGGCGGCACATATGATGGAGCCTCTTCTGTTTCTTCATAATATTCTTCTCTATCATCTTTTTCAGAATCACCAAAACCTAATGCTTCCCAGAAGTTTTTAAAACCCATAATTCTTTATCCCCTCTCAGTAAAATAAAAGACTGCCAATTCTAACCATGTCGGCACCTTCTTCTGTGGCAATCTGATAATCATTACTCATACCCATAGAAAGATGTATTAACTCTGCATTAACATACTTTTGTTTTTTAACTTTATCAAAAAGTGTTCGCATTTTTTTGAAGTACGGACGTGCATTTTCAGGATTTTCTGAAAATGGTGTTACTGCCATTAGTCCCGTAACTCTAATACCATCAAATTGCTGCAAATCACTTAAAAAGTTCTCACATTCTTCCATATCAATACCATATTTATTCTCTTCACTTCCAGTATTGATTTGAACTAAACAATCCATTATAATTCCATTTTTTTTTGCTCTGGATGATATTTCTTCAGCAAGTTTAATACTATCCAGGGAGTGTATTAAATCTACTTTGTCTATAATATATTTTACTTTATTTCTTTGTAAATGACCAATAAAATGCCACTTCATATTATAATCTTTAAAATAGTCTATTTTCTCAATTAAGTCTTGAACCTTATTTTCTGCAAATATTCTTTGTCCTGAATCATAAAGTTCTTTTATATCCTCATTGGACTGTCCCTTTACTACAGCAATCAATGAAACATTTTCATTTAAACCAGTCTTTATTTTATCATAATTTTCTTTAACTGACATTTTAATTCCTTCCCTATCTTATATACTTTCCTTCTGATGCAAAACGGGGATTTGATACTATCTCAGTTGTTGTACTTAAGGAATCTGTTAAGTAGTACTCCTCTTCTTCCCCTATGATACTTATCTCTTTAAAATTAATAAGTCCTTTTACAACAGTATATATACCCTCTTTACCATTAAAAGTTGTAAGAGATTTTTTGGGTATCATAAATGTTTTTATTTGTTCAGAAATAATTTTCACATCTTGTATTCTATTATATTTTTCAGGCATATCCAAGAATTCCAGTATGATAAGAGCATTCTGTCCTAGACCTTTAAGCTTTGTTATCATAAGTCTTAATGGTTTCTCTTCTTCTGGAAATTTTAAAGAAAGGACCTGATTAATTTGTAATGGTTCTTTAAAATTTGAAATTGGTAATTCCAAATATAATTTTGGCTTAACTAAATTATCCTGTATTTTTAGTATTACATCTCCTTTTAAGAAATCTTTTTTAGCTGAACTATCTTCTTGAGAATAATTTAGCTTCACTTCTTCAAAGTTAAATGTAGTTGATTCATATGGATCACCATATTCTTCCAGCTTGTCATATTTAAATGTTACCACTCCGCTTACAGGGCTGAGAATATTTTGACCTGCTGATGAGGCAATTGGATACCTTTTACTAATTCTCTGCCCTTCTGTAACAAGTAATGTTACAGGGCCATTTGACTCAGCTTTTATTAAGGTTTCATTGCCAAAAATAAAGGCCTGGGTATCGTAACCTTTAAGCAAAAGTCCTTCTTTAATAACTTCCGTTTTAATTATAAAATTATTTAAAATATAGTTATATGCTGAATTTACTAAAAAAATCAGCAAAAAAAGAAATATTACAAATTGAAAAACCTTATTTACTTTCATTTACAGCACCTCTTATTTAAGCATTATTAATGCTGCAAATCTTCCTGTTATTCCTTTTTCTTCTCTGTAGCTAAAAAAGTTTTTATTATCGCAAGAAGTGCAGATTTCCATGTCGTATATTTTTTTTAATCCTGCCTTTTTTAATATATGAAAATTGATTTTTCTTAAATCAAGATTCTTTAAATCATCATTAACTGCTTCTGGAAATTTTGCAGAAAAATCCCGTATCAATTCTTCAGAAACTTCATAATGATCCTTGCAAATACCAGGGCCAATTAATGCCTTAATATTTTCCGGCTTTGATCCAAATTCACTACTCATTATATGTACTGCCTTGAGAGCTATTTCCAAAAAAGTACCTTTCCACCCTGCATGGATTGTTGCCACAACATTTTTTTCAGGATCATGAAGAAGTACGGGGATGCAATCAGCAAATAAAGTCATAACAGGAAAATTATGAAGATTAGTTATTATTCCATCATATTCTCCAAGAAAACCTGCTTCCTTTTCATTTCTAAGTATAAAAATATTATCCCCATGTACCTGGGAAGCCCAGGATAATTTATCAAAATCAAAGCCCAGATTTTCAGATAATAATTCCCTGTTTTTTGTTGCTTGATCTAAATTATCTCCCACATGAAAAGCTAAATTTAAACTGCTGAAAGGCTCTTCACTCACTCCTCCAGATCTTCCTGTGAAGGCATAAGTTATGTTGTCCTCATTGAAATTTTTATGCTGATAAATTTTTATATCCTTATTCATTATTTAACTCCGTCATTTAGTGGTTTCCGAATTAAATCTTCAATCTCTTTAATGAAAGTGTTTACATCTTTAAATTCTCTGTATACAGAAGCAAATCTTACATAAGCTACTTCATCCGTTTCTTTTAGCTTTTTCATTACTTCTTCACCAATTATTGTTGTTGTAATTTCTTTATCTAAATTACTATTTAATGATCTTTCAATATCAGATACCATTTTTTCTATTGTATCCATGCTTACAGGTCTTTTTTCACATGCTTTTATAATTCCGCTTAAAATTTTATTTGGATCAAAAAGATCCCTGCGGCCATCTTTTTTTACAACAACCAAAGGAATACTTTCTAATTTTTCATATGTTGTAAACCTTTTTTGGCAGTTATTACATTCTCTTCTTCTGCGAATAGATTTACCTTCATCTGCAGATCGTGTATCAAGTACTTTTGTATCGAAATGATTACAAAAAGGACAATTCATTGTTTACTCTCCTTGTTTACAATTATAAAAAAAGGCTATTGAGCCAAGCTCAATAGCCCATTATTACCAGTTTCTGTTTGATCTGATAAAATCAGGAATTTCAATATCATCTTCTGAATTATCCATAGCAAACTCTGAGGTTATTTTTTTACCTCTTTCTTCATCAAAACCAGTAGCAACTACTGTTACTCTTATTTCGTCTTCCTGAAGGCTTTCATCAATTACTGCTCCAAGGATAACGTTTGAGTTTTTACCTGCAAGTTTATTCACTTCTTCTGTAGCATCTCTGATTTCATCCATTGATAATGTATCAGATCCAGTAAAGTTTAAAATTATTCCCTGAGCACCATTAATGTTTGTTTCAAGAAGTGGTGAAGAAATTGCCGCAAGAACAGCTTTTACTGCTCTGTCATCTCCACTAGCTACACCAATACCCATAATGGCTGTTCCCTTGTCCTTCATAATTGTTCTTACATCAGATAAATCAAGGTTAATTAAACCTGGTTTATTAATAAGGTCAGAGATTCCCTGAACACCTTGTCTTAAAATATCGTCGGCAATTCTAAATTGCTGATTAATAGGAACTCTTTTTTCTACAACTTCAAAAATTTTATCATTTTGTATGGTAATAAGTGTATCTACTGAATTTTTAAGTCTTTCAATACCCTCTTTAGCATGTTTATTTCTTAATGATCCTTCAAAAGAAAATGGCTTAGTTACAACAGCAATTGTTAGGGCTCCCATTTCTTTTGCTATTTGAGCTATTACCGGAGCTGCTCCCGTTCCTGTTCCTCCGCCCATTCCAGCAGTAACAAAAATCATGTCACTACCTTTCATAACATTCATTAATTCTTCACGACTTTCTTCAGCCGCTTCCTTACCAACTTCTGGGTTTGCACCAGCACCTAATCCTCTGGTTAGTTTTTCACCTATTTGCATTTTTACTGGTGCCAATGATGAAATCAAGGCTTGAGCATCTGTATTTGCAGCTATAAATTCAACATCTGCAATATTTGATTCTATCATTCGGTTAACCGCATTGTTTCCTCCGCCACCTACACCTATGACCTTTATATTAGCCAATTTATTGTGATGATTTCCCTGCTCAAACATTAATTTTTCCCCTTTCAGTCTTGGATTCGCTTAATAACATAGGTATCTTTAAATCTAAGATCGATGTGTTCAATTTCAGAAACTGAGATTGTAACATCCACAATATCATCCATAATACCTTCAAGAATTTTAAGCTTATTATCTATATCTTCAGCTCCACCCAACAGTACTGTAATACCATTTCTAGTGTAAGCTATTATTCTCTCATTATCTATATTAATTTCAGCAATTTTTCCAGTTAAAATTCGATTTGAACCAGAAATTATTTTTAAAGCTTCTTCAAGAACTGGACTTTCTATCTTTTTTCCTACTCCAGGGATAGCGTATAGTTCAATTCCCGTTATTAAAGGAAGATTATAGCTACCTGGGGTTTGTCTTATATCAAGAAAAACAGAGTCTTCACTTAGCTGTATAAATCCATCGGTAGTTACCAGTAAAGCTACAGGAGCTCTTTCTTTTACCTGAACTAAAATTTTGTTCGGAAACTTTCTTGATATATCAACTTCTTTTATGTAACTGTTTGCGAGAAAAGCTTCTCCTATTTTCTTTTTATTAAGAAAAACTATGTTTTCTCCTTTTATATCTTCAAGTTGATTATCTAAGGAATTTTTCTCTAAATAAAACAGTCCTGTTACCTGTGCTTCTGCTACTTTAAAAACAGGAACATAAATAATTATAGCAATAATTAGTCCGGCAATAACAAGAAACTTAAACAAAAAAATTAAAAATCTGCTAAGTAAAGTTAGTTTTTTTTCCTTTTTCTTTTCCTGTTTATATTTTTTTATGTCAGTTACCAAATAATTCACCTTTTTATTCCAACTTATTATACCAAATATTGTTTATATGATAAACCTTATGTTTTATTCATTACAATTATCCTACAATTATTATTTCTCTTTCTAAATTAATATTATATTTTTCCTTAATAACTTTTTCAATATGCATAATAAGATTAATTACATCTTCTGCTTTTGCATTGCCTTTATTAATAATAAAATTACCATGCTTTGTTGATACCTCAGCATCGTTTATGCTAAACCCTTTTAAACCTGCATCTTCAATTAATTTCCCCGCTGACATTCCTGGAGGGTTTTTAAAAACACTTCCACCATTAGGATATTCATATGGCTGCTTAGACATTCTTTCTTCTTTGGATTTTTTTATTTTCTCTAATAATTGATTTTTATCACCTTGAGAAAGTTTTATATTTGCTTCAAGGACAATATAACGATTATTGTTTTTTAATAGTGAGTTTCTATAAGAAAAATTAAGTTCTTCATTACTAAAAGTTTTATATTCTTCCTCTTCGATATCGTATACCAGCACATCAATAATTATATCTTTCATTTCAGAACCATTAGCCCCTGCATTCATTATAACAGCTCCACCAAGGGTGCCTGGAATTCCTGAAGCAAATTCAAAACCCGCTAAACCTTCTCCTGCGGTTTTGACTGCTAAAGATATTAATGATGCTGCGGCTCCTGCCCGTAAAGTTTGTCCTTCAATGTTATAGTTTGCAAATCTTTTGCCAAGTTTAATAATGGGACAGGAAATCCCTTCATCCCTGGCAAGAATATTAGTTCCATTTCCTAAAAGAAAAAATTTTCCTGCTTTCTTTCCTGTTTTTACAGCTTCTGCAAGTTCTTCCTTTGTATCTGGAATCAGTAATAAAGCTGCTGGTCCTCCAATTTTCCAAGAAGTTAATGAACTTATAGCTTTATCTTTCTCAATTAACATTTACACACCTTCTGACTCAGCAAGTTTTTCACCTAAGGTAAAAACATCCCCTGCACCCATTGTCATAATTAATTGATTATTATCCTTATTAAGGATTTTTGATTTTATATAATCCTCAGCTTCTTTAAAGTCCTTAAGAAGTACTGTTTTCTCTCTATCTTCTAAAGACATTCCTTTTAGTATATCTTCAGTACTTACCCCATGGTCATCTCTTTCTCCGGCAGAATATACTGGAAGTAAAATCACTTTATCTGCTTCTGTAAAACTTTCAGTAAATTCTTTAAGCAACTGGAAAGTTCTGGAATATCTGTGGGGCTGGAATATGATTATTATTTCACCTTTGTGAGCCTCTCTTGCTCCTTTAATTGTTGCTTTAATTTCTGAAGGATGATGGGCATAATCATCAATTATTTTTAAATGCTCTTTATTTAATAAGATTTGAAACCTTCTGTTTACGCCATAAAACTTAATGAAAGCTTCTTTAATATCTTCTATTGATACTCCAAGCTTAATTGCCAGTGCCGCAGCACCTATAGCATTTTGTAAATTATGATATCCAGGAATTTGTAATTGAAGTCTTCCTAAAAATGTACCTTTATTATATAAATCTCCACCAATTCCTATTCCTTGATAACTTATATTATCTCCATAATAATCGGCATTTTTATTTTGTAAGGAGTAGGTAATTGCCTCTGGTATTTTATCTTTCATAAGTCTTACATTTTCATTATCAATACATAAGGTAATTAAGTCTTTACGTGCATTCCCTGAAAGGAATAATTCAAAAGCGTTTATGATTTTTTCCATTGTGCCATAATTTTCCATATGGTCATCTTCAATATTTGTAATTATGCTCCCATAAGGTGAAAGCATTAAAAAAGACTGGTCGCTTTCGTCGGCTTCAGCAACAAAATACTCCCCGGTATCAAGCATGTAGTTTCCTGAAATATTATTTAAAACTCCTCCAACCATTACAGAAGGCTTTAACTTTCCTTCTCTAAGCAAGCAAAAAAGCATTCCAGTTGTTGTGGTTTTTCCATGAGCCCCGGCAACGCATAAAGCTTTTTTAGAGTTCATTACTTCCGCAAGCTTCTCTGCTCTCTGGGTTATCTTAAGGCCCTTATTTAAAGCTTCTGTATATTCAGAGTTATCTTTTTGAATTGCTGATGATACAACAACTTCACACACAGAATCACTCAAATTCTCTTTTTTATGGTCATATATAATTTTTGCCCCAAGTTTTTCCAGATTTTCAGTTATTTTAGTTTTTTTAAGGTCGGATCCAGTAACTTGAAAACCTTGTTCAAGAAGAATCCCGGCAATAGCACTCATTCCTATTCCGCCAATACCAATAAAATGAATTTTTTTATTCAAATTTCACACCTATTTCCTTAAGAATATTTTTTTCAATTAGCTCCAAAGTATTTCTAACTCCCAAATCATAGGAATTTTTTTCCATTTTTTCAAGTTTTTTTTCATCAAATAACACATCTGAGATAATTTTCCTAAGTAATTGAGAATCTTTTTGTATTTCAGTTTCTTCCACCATTATTACAGCTTCTCTTTTAGCAAAATTCTTTGCATTTTCCAGCTGATGATTATTTGCTGCATAGGGAAAGGGAACAATTATTCCCGTTTTTCCAAGGAAGGTCATTTCTGAAAGAAATGCTGCTCCTGCTCTGGATATACAAAAATCAGCAACTGCCAAAGCATTGTACATATCAGATAAATAAGGAAAGATTTGAACATTTTTAAACTCTTTTCCAAAACTATCTGCTTTATTTTTTATTTCAGAATAATCTCTTTTCCCTGTAACATGAATTATTTGAAAGCCCTTTTCTTCTGCATAGTTATACAAGGACAATACCTCATTGTTAAGAAAACGAGCTCCTCCGCTGCCGCCAGTTATTAAAATAGTTTTTTTATCATTTGATAAACCTAATTTTAATAATGCATCTTTTTTATCAATATTATAAAATTCTTTTCTTACAGGAAGTCCAGTATGAACAGTTTTTATTTTTTCAGAAAAATGTTTTTCACTGCCAGGAAATGTTGTAAAGACAGTTTTTGCATATCTGCTGCTTATTTTATTTGTCAAACCAGGGATAGAATTTTGCTCATGTAGAAAAACAGGAATGTTTAGTTTTTTCGCAGCCAACACCACTGGCCCTGAAACATAACCTCCTGTAGCAAATACAAAATCTGGTTTATCCTTTTCAAATATCTTTTTCACAAACTTAACTGCTTTATTTACTTTAAGCAGAACCAAAAAATTTTTAAAAGGGTTTTTTGTTCTGAAACCATCCGTCTCAATTCCAGTAAAGGGTATGCCTGCATCCTCAATTATTTTTTTTTCCATGCCATTTTCTGAACCAATATAGCTTATGTCCCAATCGGCATTTTCATTAAATTTTTGGGCAACAGCCAGAGCTGGATATATATGTCCACCTGTTCCCCCACCAGTAAATACTGCTCTCATAAATTTTATCCTCAATTATTTGGATTTTTGATAGTATTACTTGATATATTTAATAACACTCCCACAGCCGCCATAGTTATTACCAATGAAGTCCCTCCATAGCTAATAAAAGGAAGTGTCATACCTGTGGTTGGAAATACTCCCGCAGCAACAGTAATATTTATAAAGGACTGGATTAAAAGTAAATTAGTAATTCCAAGAGCCAGTAATCTGCCAAAAACAGTATCAGCTTTTATTGCTGTATAATATCCCCGCCAAAAAACTACAAAGAATAAAAACAGCACAAATAATAAACCTATATAGCCTATTTCTTCCCCCATTATTGAAAAAATAAAGTCTGTATGTCTTTCTGGAAGATGAAGATATTTCTGTCGGCTGTTACCTATTCCTAAGCCCCAAAAACCACCTGAACCAAGTGCATAAAGAGATTTTACAACTTGATATCCTTCATCCAGCTGATTTTCAAAAGGTCTCCAAACGGCAATAACTCTGTTAATTCTGTATTCAGAGGATAAAATAAAGTAGGCAGCGGATGCCGCTCCGGCAGTAACTAAAGAAAAAACATGAGTAAACCTTGCTCCAGCTTGAAAATAGGTTGTTATTGTTGCAAGAACTATTAAACCAGCTGTACTTAAATCCGGTTGATTTACAATTAAAATAAATACAACCAACATTGGAACAAAACTTAAAGCAAAGCCCTTTAAAGTAAGAAAATATCTGTAGTTCTTATTTATCCACCAAGCATAGAAAAAGGCCAAATATAACTTTGCAAGCTCAGAGGGAGAAAACCTGGGTATTGGACCTATCTCCAGCCATCTGGTTGCATTATTAACCGTTTTCCCAAGGGGAGTAAACAATAATACTAAGAATATAATTATTACAAAGCCAGCAAATAAAATCAGCTCTTGATTGTTGTATGCCTTATAATTAATTTTCGAAATAATTAACATTGCAATTAAGCCAATTACAAAAAAAACACTTTGTTTTTTAAAAAAATGAAAAGCATCATTATATGAAATTGACCCCAGGTATGAACTGGAGCTTAATACCATAACCAGACCAATGAGGGAAAGAGACATTACTGCATAGAACAACAGTGGGTCAAACTTTTTCCCAGTCTGAAACAGTTTATTTTTCATTATATTTCTTTACCAGTTCCTTAAATTGATTTCCTCTAATCTCGTAGTTTGGGAACATATCCCAGCTTGCACAGGCTGGTGACAATAAAACTACATCACCTTTTTCAGATACCTGTACTGTTTTTAATACTGCTTCTTCATAATTATCTGTTAAGAAATAATTAGTAAAACCAATCTTATCCAATTCTTCTTTAATATCTTTTTTTGCCTCTCCAATTAAGACTGCAAATTTACATTTTTCTTTTATAGCCTGAGCATACTCATCAAAAGAATTGCCCTTGTTTCTTCCACCAGCAATAATAACTATTGGCTGATCATAGGAAGCCAATGCTTTTAAACTTGCATCTGGATTAGTTCCTTTGGAATCATTGACATATGTTACTCCATCAAATTCTCCGGAAAACTCCAATCTATGTTCTACGCCTTTAAAATCTCTTAAAACCTGAGCAATTAGTTCTGGTGCCACACCTTTTACAATACCAGCAAGAACTCCACACATAGAATTCTCAAGATTATGACCACCTTTAATGAAAATCTCTTCTGGTTTAATAATTTTTTCTTTTTTCCCATTAAAAGAAACTGTTAAAAAACCATCTTCAAGAAAGGCCCCCTCCTGAATACTTTCTTTTCTGCTGAAGTATAAAACTTTTCCTGTACTTCTTTTACCAGTTTCTCTTATAACCTGATCATCCCAATTTAATATCAAAAAGTCATTTTCAGTTTGGTTTTCAAATATTCTTGCTTTTGCTTCCAGATAATTCTCCATAGTTTTATGGCGATCCATATGATCTGGAGTTAGATTCGTAATTATAGCAACCTGAGGGGCAAAATCTTTAATACCTTCCAATTGGAAACTAGAAATTTCAGCAACAATTACCCCGTCTTCAGGAATTTTTTCTACTTCTGTAACTAAGGGGTCACCAATATTCCCCCCAATCAGGGTTTTAAAACCAGCTGTATTAAACAATTCTCCAATTAATGATGTAGTTGTTGTTTTTCCGTTGGTACCTGTTATTCCAATAAAAGGTGCTTTGGCAAACCTGTAACTTAATTCAAGTTCGCCAATAATTTCAATACCTTTTTCCTTGGCTAATATAAGATATTCCTTATCCAAAGGCACGGCAGGACTAACCACTATAAAATCTGGAGATATTTGAGAAATGTCAGGTTCCATGCCGAAAATACTATGAAAGTTTTCATGGGCACTAAAACTATCTGGAATTTCAGGGTTCTCTTTTTGATCATTCAAATATACTGTTGCACCTTTAGAAAGTAAAAATTCAGTTGTTTTTATTCCACTTCTTGCTGCTCCAATAACCAGTACCTTTTTAGATTGAATATCCATAAATAATCACCTGTTCCTTTAAATTAACATCAGGGAAAGAATTAAAAAAATAAAACCTGTTCCAGAGAAAATTAATACTATTTTCTTTTCTCTCCAGCCACTTAATTCAAAATGATGATGAATAGGACTCATTTTAAAAATTCTTTTTTTGAACATTTTATAAGAAAATACCTGCCCAATTACTGAAAGGGTTTCCAATACAAAAACTCCTCCAACAAGAGGTAAAAGTATTTCTGTTTTAGTTATCATAGCCATTGCTGCCAATGCTCCCCCAAGAAATAAAGATCCAGTATCCCCCATGAATACTTTAGCAGGATTCCAATTGTAATAGAGAAAAGCAAAGGAAGATGAAAATAAGAATATGCAAAAAACTACAACGCTATAGTGATTTGTTGAATGTGCATAAATGTAGTAAAAAAGTGTAGCTACAACTGATATTGAGGTAGACAGGCCATCTATTCCGTCTGTTAAATTAACTGCATTTGTTGTTCCTGCAATTAAAAGAACTGCGAAGAAATAATAAAAAGTACCTAAGTCTATAAAAAATCCAAATTTATTAATTCCAATAACCGTAGAATAACCTAGAACATTTAAATAAAACCAAGTTCCTGAAAGTGCTGCAAAAATAATTAACAAAAGCTTACTTTTGACATTTAGTCCCTGGTTATTTTTTTTTAATATAATTAAATAATCATCTGCAAAACCAATTAGCCCAAAGACAAGGGAGAAAAAAATCATAAACCATATTTCTTTACCATTGGCACCGAATATAAAACCACTTCCAAAAATAATACCGCCAATAAGAAACATGATAAAAAATAAAATGCCCCCCATTGTTGGTGTTCCTGTTTTGGCTTTGTGACTTTCTGGTCCTTCTTCTCTCACCGTCTGTCCAAATTTTAATTTTCTAAGAAAAGGAATTAATATCCTTCCTGCCACAATTCCAATTCCTGTTAGAAAAAGAATTGCCAATAACTCATAATACATTTAAGAACTCCTCAATTTCTTTTTCTGTTTTTTCAAGATGCATTCCTCTGCTTCCTTTAAGCAAAATAACATCACCTTTTTGAATTATCTTTTTAATTTGTTCCAAAAGCTGAGTTCTGTCATTAAAGAAAAAAACATTCTTCATATTATAATTTATTTTTCTAAGCTTGTCATATGTGTAAGAAACTTTGTCACCTAAAAGAAAAATAATATCTACCTTTTCTTCTTTAGCTTTTAGACCGATTCTTTCATGGCCTTCTTTTTCATAATCTCCCAATTCAAACATATCTGCAAAAATAAATATTTTTCTGTTGCCTTTAATTTTACTAAGAGATTCAAGGGCGAAACTTGTTGAGGATGGGTTTGCATTATAGGCATCATTGATAATTTTTACATCTGCAACTTCTTTTATACTAAATCTCATTTCAGAAAAATCCACTTCCTGTAAACCTTCTAAAGATTTTTCATTTACTCCAATATAATCTGCTAAAGCTGTTACTGCTGCTGCATTTTGAACATTATGGTTTCCCAGAACATTAATCCTTATTTTTCTCTCATTGTCCTTAGATTCAAGAATAAATTCTGTTCCTTTTTCTTCTTCATTTGTAATTTCTTTTATAAAATAATCTGCTTCCTTGGAAAAACCTATTGTAATAATTTTACCTTTGAATTTATTTAAATTAGGCATTAATAAATTTTTATCTTTATAATTGATTACTAAACATCCTTGCTGGGAAATTTTTTCAGCTATTTCACTTTTGGCTTTTGCAATATTTTCAATACTTCCCAGCAGTTCTGCGTGAACTGGCTCAATACTGGTAATTATGCCGTAATCAGGTTCCGCTATTTCCGAAAGATAACTTATTTCTCCTAAACCTCTCATCCCCATTTCTAAAATCATAAAGTCTGTATTCTCATCAGCTTTTGTCATAGTCATAGGCAACCCAAGTTCATTATTATAATTATCTTCAGTTTTAATTACCTGAAATTCTTTTTTCAAAACGGCATAAAGCATATCCTTTGTGCTGGTTTTACCAACACTTCCTGTAATACCAATGATTTTAGCTTTTGATTTGCTTTTAATAATCTTACCTGTCTTATAAAACACTTCTTCAATTGTATCTTTTGCATTTCCAATAATATAATTTGCTTTCTCCAACAGAACATCTTGATTTTCTCCAAGAGACAAAACCCCAACTGCACCATTTTCCAGAGCCTGGCTTATATACTTATGCCCGTCTGTTTCTTCTCCTTTTACAGCTAAAAACAGATCCCCTGAAATTACTTTTCTTGAGTCCAGAATAATTCTGTTAAAATATATTTCCTCATCTCCCTGATACTCATATCCAAGAAGAAAAGCATAATCTTTAAGGCTTAATTTTATCATCTTCAATACGCCCTTCATTTTTATTGGAAAAATACACTTGTACTATTGAATCTTTTTTTATTACTGTCTCTGGGGAAGGTAATTGTGAATCGGCGTATCCACTACCATTTACCTTTATAATCAAGCCCATTTGTTCCAGGAGCCTGCCAGCTTCTAATATAGTCATACCTTTTAAGTCAGGCACTATTATCTCATTTTTCTCTTTATCAGACAAATATATGAATATTTTTTGACCTTCTTTAATTTCTTCCCCTTCAAAAGGATACTGAGCTAAAATATATGATCCATTTCCTTTAATAACAAAATTATCCGGATTGCTTTTTATCTCTTCTGATTTTTCTATTTCCGTAGAATGATATTTTTGAACTATTTTTATATTTTCACCTTTTCTGGCTAGAATATTTGCCGCCTCTGCTTCTTCTGGCATTATTTCTGGCACTATGTCATAGTATTCAAGTGTTTTTTCAATAACATCCTTAAAAACAGGAGCTGCTGTCTGACTTCCAGTTTTATATGTTTGTGGATTATCAATCATAACAAGACATACAAATCTGGGATTATTCGAAGGAGCAAAACCAATAAATGAAGTTACTACTTGGTCTTCCAAATAGCCCCCTTGATCGGAACTTTTTTGAGCTGTCCCAGTTTTTCCCGCAATACTAAATCCATCTATTCTTGCTCTTCTTCCCGTTCCTTCATCAACAACACTTTTTAAAGCATTTCTCATAAATTCAGATGTTTCTTTGGAAATTACAACATTTTCCACCTTAGGATCATTTTTCATTATTACATTGCCATGAGAATCTTTAGCTTCTTTTAATAAATATGGCTTCATTAATTTTCCTTCATTTACAATAGCTGCAAAGCCTCTTATTAACTGGACAGGAGTTAAAGCATTACCCTGACCTATAGAACTAACTGAAATATCAAGAATAGTTGCTCTTCTTTCTGGAATAATATTACTCGTTCTTTCCCCAGGAAGATCAATACCTGTTCTTCCTTCAAGACCAAATCCTTTGATATATCTGTATAAATCTTCCTTGCCAACCCTTTGTCCAATTTGAACAAAGCCTACGTTTGAAGAGTTTTGCAAGGCCTGAACAATGGTTTGTTCGCCGTAGCTTTTAGGATATATTATTTCTCTGATATTATAATTTAGAACCTTTATAGAACTTTCACAATTAATTATTTCACTTCTGCCAATTTTTGCTTCTTCAATTGCTGCAGAAGCTACAAAAGGTTTAAAGGTAGATCCAACTTCATATAAAGAGTTTATAGCAATATTTCTAAAGTGTTCATTAGTAAAAGTAGAATATATATTAGGATCGTATGTTGGATAGCTGGCCATGGATAAAAACTCTCCATTCTGGAGATCATAAACCATTGCAACTCCTTTATCTGCCTTTAGTTCTTCAATTGCTTCAATTAATCTTTTTTCTGTAACATACTGAATTGTTTCATCGATAGTAAGATAAATATCAAGGCCTTCTTGAGATGGCAGGATTTGATATACAGAGGAGTTTATACTTCTTCCTCTGGAATCCTCTTCTACTAATATTTTACCTGGTATGCCTTTTAAAACTGAATCATAATAATATTCTATGCCTTCAAGTCCTTTATTGTCCTGGCCTACGAACCCAATAACATTAGCAAGAAATTGTCCTTTAGGATATACTCTTTTACTTTCTTCAAAAAGCAGAGCTCCTTTTAACCGCACTTCCCTGATTTTTTCAGTTTCCTCATCTTCTAAAAGTCTCTTAATCCAAACAAATCTGCTTTGTTTATTTACAGCCTCAACAAGCTTCTCTTCTTCAATACCTGTTATTGAAGATATTTCTTTTAGCTTGTAATGCAAATCTTTATCATCTCTGGCAAGCAAGGGATCCACAGCAAGAGAATAGGCGTCAAGACTTATAGCAAGAGGAGACCCGTTTCGGTCATATATTCCCCCTCTTTTTGACTCTGTCTCAACCTCTCTAAAGCTTTGATTAATTGACATTCTTTTTAAATCTTCACCATTGATTATCATAATTTTGAAAAGATATCCGGCGATAAAAAAAATTACTAATAGGAAAATCGCTATAGTAATTTTTATACGAGAGATATTTATATTTTTTTCTGAAACAGTTTTCAATTTTTTCTCCTTGTGTTAATGAATTATCTTAGCAAATACTGAATATTTTCAGGCTTCACCATATTATATTCGTTTATAGCAGTTTTTTCTATATTTTCTAAAGAAGAAAGATTTGAAATTTTAATTATATTTTTATCGTTATTAAGTTTATATTCTCCGATCATACTATTCATTTTTCCAATTTCAACGCCTTGACTGTTTATGTATACACCTTGCCCAAGTAAAAGAGCCATGCAGATTAATGCTGTACAAAAATATTTAAATAAACCCTTCACTTCATTTTCTACTGCAACTGCCTTATCTTCTCTGGCCCTAACCTTTTCCCTTACTACCGTTTTCCTTTGTGGAATACTCATTCCCTGAACTGAATAATCAAGACCAACAACTTTTCTTGTACCCTCCATTAATTACACCACCACTCATTAAATTTTTTTTAATACTCTTAACTTGGCGCTTTTTGCTCTTGGATTATGAGATGTTTCCTCCTCAGAAGGAACCACAGGTTTTTTAGTTAGTATTTTGACTTCTCTTTTTTTATCACAATTGCATATTGGAAATTCCGAAGGACATATGCAATCTTTTTCGAGGTAATTAAATTTATCTTTAACAATTCTGTCTTCCAGAGAATGAAAAGTAATAATCCCTAATCTTCCCCCACTTTTTAGTACTTTTACAGAATCATCAATTACTTTTTCTAATACTTCCAGTTCTTTGTTCACTTCTATTCTCAAAGCCTGAAAAGTTCTTTTAGCTGGATGAGAACCTTTTTCTCTTGCTGCTTTTGGAATTGCAGCTTCTATAATTTTCACCAGTTCCCCGGTTGTTTCTATTTGTTTTTCTTTTCTTTTTTCTACAATGAATTCTGCTATTCTTTTTGCCCAGTTCTCTTCCCCGTATTTCTTAATTATTCTGTGAAGTTCATCAAGAGAATAATTATTAATTATGTACTTTGCATCTGTTTTTTCTTCCTGATTCATTCTCATATCCAGAGGAGCATCATGCATGTAGCTAAACCCTCTTTCAGGAGTATCTATTTGTGGAGAAGAGACTCCGATATCAAGAAAAATTCCATCTACTCCTTCTGGAAATCTGCTATTTATTATTTCTCCAATGTTTTGAAAATTATCATGAACCAATATTACATTTTCTTTATATTCTTTTAGCTTTTCTTCAGCATTCTTTAAAGCTGTTAAATCCTGATCAATGCCAATTAATGTACCACCAGGCAATAAATTGCCCAAGAAAGCCAGGGAGTGACCTGCCCCTCCTAAAGTACCGTCTACAAAGATCTCCCCTGGCCTGGGGTCCATAAACTTTAAAGATTCATTTAGTAAGACTGATATGTGTTGAAAAGCCATTTAATCACCATTTTTTTTAGAAGTTAATTTCGAAGTCCATCATTTTTTCTGCAAGCTCTTCATATTCACCCTGAGTTTCACTATTGTAGTTCTCCCAGGTTTCTTTATCCCAAATTTCAAGTCTGGTTGAAACTCCGATAATAACAACATCTTTATCAAGTTTTCCGTGACTTCTTAAATTATTTGGTACAAGAATTCTTCCCTGTTTATCAAACTCAACTTCTAAAGCACCAGAGAAAAAGAATCTTGAAAAATTACGTGCATCCCGGTTAGTAAATGGAAGTTTTTTTAGTTTGTCTTCAAGTACTTTCCATTCCTGTTCAGGGTAAACAAATAAACAAGAATCAAGACCCTTTGTAAGAACGAAACGTTCCCCCAGCTGTGTTCTTATTTTAGCCGGCATCATTATTCTTCCTTTTTGGTCTATCGTATGTTGATATTCACCCATAAACATCTTGAAATTCACCCACTTTGTTCCACTTCTAACCACTTTTTACTACTTTGAGTATATTTTACCACTATTATGCTAAAATAATTCATAATTTATTAATAAATATAAAAAAGGGACTCTAGTCCCAGGCATAAAAAAAGAGCCCCCACTCAGGAGGCCCTGGAAATCTTTTTATATATAAAAAAGGATATCAAAATAAACAAAATTACAAAGGCTGGATTGTCAAAAATATTCACCACACCCATAGTTGCCGAAGTTACTAAAACACCTGCAAGAATCATACCCAGGGTAAGAGCTGGAAATGAATCTCTTTTTTTCATACCCAGAAGCATTGCTATTGCAGAACCGGTATATACTCCCGATCCAGGAAGTGGGATGGCTACGAAAATAAACAATCCCAGTTTACCGTATTTTTCAACTATACCTTTGTTTTTATAAGTTTTTTCCATTACATAATTGTAAAACTTGCTAAATACTTCAAATTGGTTTAAAAAATTAAGCACTTTTTCTAGTAATAGCAACAAGGGAATTATTGGAACAAAGTTCCCCGCTATTGCTAATAAGAATGTTTCCTGCCAGGGTAACTGATTCAATATTCCATAGGGAATAGAAAGCCTTAACTCAAAAAGAGGAAGCATTGAAATAAAAAACACATAAGCTTCATGAGCAATATTATCCAGCATCTTCTTCCCCTTCCAGATTGTAAATATAGTTTACTAAATTCTGAGTTATCAATCTGACATTATCAATATTTACACCGTAGCGGGTATCTCCGATTGTGCCTGAGCCTGTTTCCCAATCTTGAGACCTTATAGTAACTGCAGATATATTGTTCAACCCAAAGTAATAGTGGTCGCTATTATCCCTTGCTCTTGCAACTGGTTTAATAGAAAAATCTTTCCATCCTGCAAATTCAGCTATTTCCTTTTGGGAAAGATCATTTTCCCTCCAGATAATATAGTTTTTACCTCCAAAACTTCCAATGGTATCAAGGTTAACCATAAAATGAATATTATTTTTTTCAGTCTCAGTTAATGAATCAAAATAAGCCTTTGAACCCGCCAAGTTTTGTTCATGACCAGACCAAAATACAAAAACTACATTATATTCCATATTGTCAAAATTTTTACTAAAAACTCGTGCCGCCTCCATCACAGCAGCAACACCGGAAGCATTTTGATTCGCTCCAGGAAGGATTCTTTCTTTTCCTCCCTCTTCCCTGCCTAGGTGATCATAATAGGCAGAAATAATTACATATTTATGTCTCTCCGGGTATTTTAAGATACCCAGCACATTATCTCCCTCTATTCCTGTATCCGGATCAGTAAACACCTGAAAATAACTTCCCTCTGTGTAAGGTTCAATTTTTAGTTCCTTTAAAAAAGAAGCCAAATAAAGAGCCGCTTCCGCCTCTCCTTTTGTGCCGGTTTTTCTTCCTTCATATTTTTCTGATGAAATTTCATCAATATATTCAATTAAATTATTTTTCTCTACTTTTAGTTTTTCTGGAAAATCTACATACTTTTTTTGGTAAGCTTTCTCTTCCTTAGAGATTTCAGGCTCTTTAGAACAAGCAGTAAAAAGTAAAATTCCAATACACAGGAAAACCAGAAATAATTTATTTTTCATTTATGAAAAACCATCCTTCTTTTTCTGCACTCTGATACTCTCTTCTGTTTTTAATTCATAAATATCAAAGTTTTCAATAATTCTGTCAGCAATTCTTGGACCATAATATTTTTGCAAATCATTAAGGTCTAAATTACTATTTATAATAATCGCTTTGTTCATGTTAGCTCTTTCTTCAAGGATAATTCTTATTTGATTTAACGCGAATGCCGAGGTTTTCTCTGCACCAAGATCATCAATAACCAGCAGGTCAACTTTTTTTAGAACTTCCAATTGTTCTTTATTGCCCTTATCCTCATACTTAAGTTCAATAATTATTTCTAAAAGGTCATCTATTCTTTTGTATATTACTGAATGATCGTATTTTAAAAGCTGATTTGCTATAGCCAGTGAAAGGTGTGTTTTGCCGGTTCCGACACCACCAAAAAGGTATAAATTTTGCTGTTTTTTCCCTTGATGAATATTATCTATAAACTCCATAGCTCTTTGAATTTTTCTTTGCATAGAATGAGGATCAGTGTAATAATTAAGATCAAAGTTCTCGAAGGTTTTTTCAAGCATTTCACCAACTAAGCCACTTCTCTCCATAAGAATATTGCTTTTCTCTTTACTAAAGCAGGAACAAGGTACTCCCGGTTCAGTGAATCCACGGTCACAACATTTTTTACAATTCCAATCTGGCTCGAAAAATTCTGGTTTAATTCCTTCTGCTTCAAGAATTAAATCTTTTTCTTTTAGCAGTTGAAAAACCTTCTCTTCTATTCCATCTTTCTTTAAACTTTTTTTCAACAAAGCCTGCTGAATTTTTTGAAAAGATAGTTTTTTAATTTCCTCTTCTATTTCCCTTAACCTGGGAAGCCTTTGATAAACTTCTTCAGTTTTTGCTTCACACTCAGCAAATTTTTTCCTTCTTAACTCTTCTCTATCCATAAAATCTCCTATTCAATAAACCTGTTCAGGTTTCTAATATTTTTATCTAACACTTTTTTATCTTCAAATTCTTTTTTTAAGGGCTTTTGAGTTTCTGCCTTCTTACGTTCAAACTCAGTTTCTTTTTTCGAAAAGGCATCTCTTGTTTTTATTGATTCTTTATGCCAGTTTTCAAGAATTTTATCAAGATACTTAAATGTGGGATCCTTTGCGGAAAGTGTTTGATCCACAGCCAGGAGTATCATTTCATGAGAAAATTTCCAAAGATTAATCCACTTTAAATAAGTTTCCTTTTCAACTTCTGAATAATTTTTCCTGTGCCCAAGCCTTTTCTTAACTTCAACAATTTTATAGTCTAAATAGTTTAAATTTTCCTGGAATTCTTTCAAAGAATTTACATCGGCAACATTATTGCCATAAGCCATTTTACAGTAAAATTTAAAAGGATACTGTCTTTTAAAGTTTTTATAGTAATTTAAAAACATTTCTCCTACTAATTCATAATCCCAAAGGTACTGCTGAACGATTTCCTGAAGTTCCATCTTTTCCCTGACTGTTAAAAAGACTGCTAATTCCGACTCCACTCTTTTTACCATATCAGAATAACTACTTTCGGAAGTAACTGTAACCTCCTTAACCTCTTTGGCTGATGCTTCATTTAACCCTAATTTTTTTTCTATTAAATCAAAAAGGGGATCGAAATTTACCTGGTAAAAATCTCCAGCTTCCTCAAGACCTACTAAATTCCTTCTTTTCAGACCTCTGACAGCGTTCATGGAAAACTTATCATCTTTGGCAATTTTGCTTTCACAATAAAGGATATATGTAATCTGACCAAGATCTTTATGATCCAGGCCAATCATTTCACTTAAACCAATTAATCTTTTCGGTATGGAAACTGCTCCTCCTTCAAAAAACCAGGAGGCTAATGAGTTTTTATTCATGGTTAAAATCAATTCCTTTTATATCAATTTTCAGAGTTTTCACCTGAAGTCCAGTGGTCTCTGTAATAAGTGCTTCAAGATTTTTTTTGAAATTATACAATTCCTCAGGAAGACTGTTCATAATTCTTACCTTTAATTCAATGTGAATGTCTACTCCTTCATCCTGAATTAAAATAAGATCCCTTATAATTTTCCTTAATGCAGGATAATTTTTCTTTTCTTCTTTAGCAAGCTGATGAATTACATTCTCAGATATAACTAATTTCCCAATGTTAGAGAAATGAGGGCGAACAATAGTTTTTTCAACTTTTTTGTTCTTTCTTTTTATAATACTGTGGAAGGGATTTAACCAGTAAAAAGGAAAGTCCTTCTGCACCTCTATTTCCGGAAGAGGAATTACATGATGCCCAAAATCATGGCGCATTTTTTTTGCTTCATTAATATCTTCCTCTGTAGAAACATCCCTAATATAGATTACCCTCTCAGGATCTGGTAATTCCAAGGCTGTACATATTTTATTAATCATTTTTAGCGAAGTGCCGATTACCAGAATTTTTTCAGGATTTTCCCTTTTTATTGCATTAGCTACTTCCAGACGGTGATCTTCAACAAAAAAAATAGCTCTTTTTACTGCCATTACTTTTGTTTTTTCTCTTTTTGCTGAAGAACCCGCAACCTTTTTCGTATCACTAATAAGCAATCCGTCATCAACTATATATTTAATTCCGTATTCATAGGCTATCTCTGCGGCTCTGTGACTTTTTCCTGAACCACTTTCACCTACTAAGGCAAATACTCTCACAGACTTCATTCCATTCTTCAATATAATAATGTTATAATTACCATGTTATCTTAACATTATAACAAGGAGGAAGAAAATGGAAAAGCACATTAAACTTATTAAAGAACTTTGTGAATTAAATGCACCTTCGGGATTCGAAGAAGATGCAAGAGAATATTTAAAAAAAGAGATGAAAGATTTAGGAAATATTTCTTTTGATTTTTTAGGAAGCATCATCTGTGAAAAAAAAGGAACTGAAAATGGTCCTAAAATAATGTTACCAGGGCATATGGATGAAATTGGTTTTCTGGTTAAGCATATTACAAAAGAAGGATTCATTAAGTTTATTACTCTTGGTGGCTGGTGGGATCAAGTTCTCTTAGGGAAAAAGGTAATTATAAAAACAAAAAAAGGTGATATTACGGGAGTAATAGGTTCCACCCCACCCCACGTTCTCGAAGCGAAAGACAGGGATGTTGTGGTAAAAATTAAATCTATGTTTATTGATATAGGAGCCGAGAGTAAAGAAGAGGCTGAAGATACTTTTGGAGTAGCTCTTGGAGATCCAATAGTTCCCTGCTCAGAATTTATTCAAATGGCTAACCCAAACTATTATATGGCCAAAGCCCTTGATAACCGTCTTGGCACAGCTTTAATGGTAGATATTTTAAAAGAATTTCAAAATCAAAATCACCCTAACATTCTTTATGGGGTTGGAACTGTACAGGAAGAAGTTGGTTTAAGAGGAGCCCAGACAGCTGCAAATCACATTAAACCGGATATTAACTTTACTTTGGATGTAGGTATTGCCGGAGATACTCCTGGTCTTGAGAGCCACAATATGAATGCTGATCTTGGAAAAGGTCCAATAATTCTTCTGGCAGATGCATCTTTAATTCCCCATAGAAAACTTAAAAATTTCGTATTGGAAACTGCTAAAGAGATGGATATCCCTGTTCAGCTTTCAACTATGGTTGGAGGAGGTACGGATGCGGGAAGTATTCATTTAGCAGAAGCTGGAGTACCTTCTGTATCTTTTGGTATTCCAACAAGATACATTCACAGCCACAATAGTATTTTTAATATAAAAGATTATGAATACCTGAAAAAATTGTTAATAGCACTAATAAAGAAAATTGATAATAAAAAACTTCAAGAGCTAAAGGAGTTTTAAATGCTAAGCTTTTTAACTGCCTGCATAGTATCATTTTCTTTATATACAAGTTCCTATACATCTCAACCTGTTGAAATTGTCCAGGAAGTTCCTATTCTTATGTACCATGAAATTGGTGATCCCGATGGCCCCTGGGAGAGCCTGTATGTTTCAGAGGCAAACTTTAGAAATCAAATGGAATATCTTAAAAGCAATGGTTACAACACTATAACCTTAAGGGATCTGCAAAAAAACAGAGAAGGTTTAAGAAGGCTTCCACCAAAACCTATTGTTATTACCTTTGATGATGGATACTCAAGTATGTATAGTCTTGTTTATAATTTATTTAAGGAAACAGGAATGAAGGGTGTATTCTACATCTATCCGAAAAAATTTGGCTCCTGGAATTCCTTAACTGAGGAAGAAATCAAGGAAATGTCTGACAATGGAATGGAAATTGGCTCCCATAGTATGTCTCACCTCAATATGCACAAAATGAATAAAAATCAGCTTAAGTATGAGGTTGAAGAGTCAAAAAAAATTCTGGAGGATATTACAAATAGACCAATAGAAAGTTTTTGTTACCCAGCAGGAAGATTGTCAGAATCTCTTATCGAAGAATTAATTAATGCTGGTTACACAAATGCTGTAACTACAAAGTACGGTATATATTCTCATGATGATAATATATATAAAATAAAAAGAATCCGAATAAATTATTCGGATTCTCTAAATGTTTTTATAAATAGAATAAGTTAACTAATCCTTGCAGATGATATTGTTTTTTCCATTACTTTTGGAAATATACAATCTTTCATCTGCTTTTTTCATAAATATGTTTGGTTTTAAAGGATCAAGCTCTGATACTCCATAACTCAAGCTTACTTTAATTTGTTCCTGGGAGAATTTAATTTCTGACACTTTCTTACTAATTCTCTCAGAAACCTCTAAGGCTTTTTCATAGGTCGTCTCTGGGAAAATTACAACTATTTCATCCCCGCCATATCTGCAAACAATATCTGTTTCTCTGCAACTTTCCTTTATTTTATTAGCAACAGCTGCAAGTACATAATCACCTTTTGAATGGCCATAATTATCATTTATACTTTTAAAATCATCAAAATCTAAAATAGCCAGACTTAATTTATGGTTATATCTTATGGCTCTTTCCACTTCATAATCTAATGCTTCAATAAAATATCTGTGATTATAAAGTCCAGTAAGTCCATCTGTATTTGAAATAAGCTTTAACTTCTCATTTCGCTCTTCTAATTCCGTGGAAACCTGATCAACCAGGTGAATTAATGATTTTGTAACACTTAAACTTCTGTCTTTTCTTTTATTAAGATTTTTACAAACTGAATAATCATTTTTAAGTTTTTTAATTGGTTCTTCTGAAAGAAGAATTAATGTCATTGTTATGTTTAATAAATAGTTCTTCTGATTTTGATGAAAAAATTCCCCAAAAGTAAAAAATCCTGCCATAGGTGCAATTTTTGAAAATGGATCTAATTCATAATCAATATTTTTACCTAGAAGACTCTTTCTGGCAACACAGGAAAATGATAAAATTCCTTGAGGTTGGAAATCCGAAGCTGCAATACAGTCATCTTCAATATCATCAACAATCAATGGAATATGACCATACCCAAAACGAACTTCCTCACCCTCTCTAACATCTCCATGATAAACAATACTTCCATCTGGCATTTTATGTACTAAACTTCTTGCTATTTCCATCCCATCTCTGTTTATTATAAATGGGAACTCCAGCCCCGCAGATTCAGGCAAATTATCTGAGAAATCTTTGCCCATATACTTTTCATAAATATCAATTACCGGAACTCCATCAATTGTACTTATTACAGAACCATGAGCTTTTGTAACAATCATTTTTCTTCCAATAGTCTTCCATTTCAATCTATATAATTGGGAAACTCTTAGAAAAGAACCGTTAAGTGAAACTGCAAGAATCCCTTTATTAGTTATTTCATCATTCAAAAAAACATATGTTTCTTCAGCCAGATAATCCATACTACCCGCTTTGCCACCAGCTAATGGTAATTCTGGCATCAAAGTAGAAATTTCATTAAGAATCTCAGGAGATTTCATTTCCATTCCATCACTAAAAAGAAACATCATTTTAGTTTGATCATTTATTATTTCCTTTTGAATAGTTAAAGCAACATCTTTAGGGTTCTTATCTGAAGTATCTATTAACAATCCCCTTGGTTCAACCTTTTCAAACTGGCAAAATGAAATTAAAGAGCGCCCTTCAACAGAAAAGCCTTCGGAAATAACCGACCCTGAAGATGTACCTGCAAGAAGAGAGTCAGGTAAATTTTTTCTTATACATTTTATTATTTCTTTTATTTTTTCAAGAGGTTCATCACTGAATAAAAATACAAGTAGATTTTTTTCTTTATAGTTTTCTTGTTTAATTTTTTTGATAAAATGCTCTTCCGTTTCATATAAGAAACTACTTTGTTTCAAAACTACACCTCCCTTGTATATCATTCCGTATATTCATTAAGAATAATTTTATAGGAAAAAGGAACTAGTAGCAACATAAAAAAAGTCTTTGTCCGATATTAAGGACAAAGACTTTTATGCTGTTAATTATACCTTGAATTTACTTATCATAATAGTTAATTCTTCACTCATTTTTGATAATCTGATTGAGGCTTCATTAACTTCATTCATTGACTTAGACGTTTCTTCTGTTCCTTTTGCGATCTGGTTTGCACCTTCTGCACTTTGATTAATTGATGTAGTTACTTCAGAGATTGATCTTGTTACTTCGTCTACTGCAGTAAGTACCTGTTCACCCATTTGTGCTGCACTTCCGGTAATTTCATTAAACAGCTCAGCATCCCTTTTATATTGTGAAGCAGTTTCCAGGAATTTTTGATAATCCTGATTTACATCGGTACTCATGTACTCCAGCAATTCATTTGCATCATCAATAAGAACCTGAATATTCTCCTGAACTTGTTCTGTTAAATTCTTTATACTTTCAACAGTTGATGTAGAGTCTGAAGCAAGTTTTCTAACTTCTTCTGCTACAACTGCGAATCCTTTACCTTGTTCACCGGCTCTAGCTGCTTCAATTGCTGCGTTTAAGGCAAGTAAGTTAGTTTGATCGGCAATAGCTGCAATCTGATTAGCCATATTGGAAATCTCTTTTACAATTTTAGCTTTTTCAATACCATCTTTTAATCTAACATCAAGATCAGTATAAACACTCATTGCTCTCTTTTGACTTATTTCTACATCAGCTTGTACTTTGGTTGCATTTTCTTCAGTAGCTTTCGCTGATTTATTTCCTTCAGACATATTTTTTACCAGTTCACTTGCAGATGCATTCATTTGCTGACTTGAAGCTGCAATTTCTTCTGAAGCTGCTGATACTTCCTGTAAACTTGCAGAGATTTCCTCCGTTGAAGCTGACACTTCTTCCATATTAGCTGAAGAACTTTCTGCAGTTGCAGACATCTCTTCACTGGAAGCAGCAAGATCTTCTGCAGATTTTTGAATTTCTGAAATAGTCTGTCTGAAACTTTCTCCCAAGGTTGCAAAAGCCCTTGATAAAGTTCCCACCTCGTCAGTTAATTTCAAATATTTTTCATCAACATGTTTAGTCAAGTCCCCTGAAGCCATAGTTTCTGCGAAATCACTTGCAGCTACAATTGGTTTTGAAATAACTCTTCCAATGAAGGAAGCTACAGCTATACCAATTAAGATAAATACCAGTGACCCCATTATTATACCTTTTCTTAAAGCCCCTACACCTGCCAGAACATTATCTTCAAGAGAACCAACTGCAAAAGTCCATCCTGTAAGTTCCATTGGGTATGCACCAACATATCTGTTTGTTCCATTAACATCATAAATCATAGTGCCAGAGTTACCAGCACCAAGTCGGGTAAATTCTTCACCTAAAGATTTATATACACCATTTTCTTCAATATCTTTTAACACGTTAACTTGGTTTAATACATTTTCCCTGTCAGTTTGAGCAAAGAAAGTTCCGTCACTGCCAAGAATAAAGGCAAAACCACCCTCACCAAAGCCCATATGATCTGTAATATCACTTAAAACATCACCAGGTCTTCTGGCAATAAGTACTCCACCAATATTTCCTGAATTATCATAAATTGGAGCAGCATACATTAATACTGTTGAATTAGTTACACGACTTACAATTACATCTGAAACATTTACCTGACCACTAAATGCTTTTTGAACATAGGCTCTGTCACCTAAATTCGCTTCACTACCATCTGCATATAAAGTTGTTCCATCAGGGAAAACAACTCCCATACCAAGATATCCTCTTGCTGAAAGTCTGCTCAATTCATTCTCCAATGCTGGCTTCTGAATACTCCAGTCCATTGAACGAATCTGATCCTTATTGGCAATAGTCTCCATAACATCAAAGTTCCCTTGTATTCTTGCTTCAATATTATTTGATCCGTTATGAGCAAGTAGATTAAGTGCTTGTTCTGCCGATTCAACAAGAGAGTTTTTTGCAAAATAGTTTGCTGTAAACCCTAATCCCGCGGATACCAATAAAATCAATATACCTACATATACCGCAATCTTTTTAGATAAATTCAAAATAATTCCTCCTGTTTTTTAAAAAATAAAAAGCAACCCAAAGTTAAATAGGCTGCTAAATTATTCAAACTATATTAATAAATAATTAATAAATAAATAATAAAAGCAGTCTGGCAGTCATAGTTTAATAAAACTTTAGACCCATAACTTTGCGTCCTGCCTTTTCAGACAGTTTGCCTAAAATATGATATTGCTTAATCATTATCATAAGAATATGGCATGCTGTCAACGGATATTATTGTTTCTTTTAAAAATTTACATTATTTATTACGATTATAATTATTTAATAATTCCATCTATAATTAATTCCATAATTTCTTTTGTTACAATTATTTATTAAAAAATATCTGCGTTCTTTTTTTTCTCCTGAATAATTAGCAAGACCCAGTTCGACTATTTTTTTCATGTATCTTTTTGCTGTCGAATCAGAATCTTTATCGGTCATTATACTACAATCTCTGCTCTGCTTCCTCCGGCTCTGTCTTTTTTAACTACTATCTGCTTATCTATTTTTTCTTTTAGTTCTCCTACGTGGGAGATGATGCCTACCAGGCGGTTTCCTTCTGTCAGCTCAGCCAGGGTTTTAATTGCTTGTTGAAGAGACTCGTCATCAAGAGAGCCAAATCCTTCGTCTACGAACATGGTATCCAGCTGGATGCCTCCTGAAGAGTTTTGAATTTCATCAGATAGTCCCAGAGCCAGGGCAAGAGATGCTTTGAAGGATTCTCCTCCCGATAAGGTTTTCACACTTCTTTCAGAACCATTGTAATGATCAATAACTTCCAGTTCCAAACCACTTTGACTTCTTTTATTATCTGTCTCTATTTTTCTTTTTAACTCATATTGCCCGCCGCTCATCATCATAAAGCGCACATTGGCTCTGGCTATAATTCTGTCAAAATAACTCATTTGAACATAGGTTTCCAACATTATCTTTTCTTTGCCACTTATGTTTCCGTTTGCAGTATTAGATAAAGCTTTTATCCAGGTATATCTTTTTTCTGCTTCTTCCAGATTTTTACTTTGTTTTTTTATTCTTTCTAAAGCATTTATATTATTGCTAAGCCTGGATATAATTTTTGAATATACTTCCTCTATAGAATTCTTTTTTACTTGATTTTCTTTAAGTTTAATACTCAGACCTTCAACATCAACTTCCTTGCTTTCTGCCAACTGTTTAGCCAGTGCCTGAATTGTTCCTTCCAGAGTATCAATTTTTTCTTTGCAGGAAAAATATTCTTTTTCGGATTTTTCTAAAGCAGCTTCCATTTCATTCTTTTGTTTTTCCAAAAGGTGAATATTTTCTTTAGCTTGAGTAATATCTTTGAAAACCAATGATTTCAATAATTCTTCTTCAGCATTCTCTAATCCTGATATTTCTGTCTCTGTTTTTATTTTTTCTTCTTTAAGCTTCGATAACTCATCTTTTATTACAATTATTGATTTCTCTATCTCAGGAATACTTATTTCCAATTTTTTGTATCTTTCAAGATTTTTTTCTGCACTTTGAAGTTCCTGTGTCACTTTCATAATCCCTTGCTCAAGTGTTACTTTATATTCATCTAAAGAAGTACTTCCGCATAATGCTTCCTGGGCTTCTGTTATTCTTTTTGAAAGCAAATCTGATTGTGTTCCTAGCTTTGAAGATTCTTCGCTGGCTTGGTTGGTTTTCTGGGCAAGATATTCAACTTCTGTTTTTAATATCTCCAGATCTTCCTTGGTCAAAGTATCATCCAATAATACTGCTGGTGCTGGATGCTCTGTTGATCCGCATACTGGGCAGGGTTCATT
>RZYW01000171.1 GCA_009930175.1 Clostridia bacterium | reverse complement strand
ATTGATCTTGTATAAGATCTGCATGAATTTCTGAAGCTTCGTATTTTTTTGCAATATTGTTCGCTCTGATAAATCCTGCAAGAAGAGCTTCAAATTCCTCTGAGGTTTTTATTTTTGCCAATGCTTCAGCTTTTTTGCTAACTTTTGCCAGGGCAGAGTAATCTTTTGCAAGAACTGCATCAATTACATCGTAGGAATACCCTTGCTCAGTTAGAATATTTTTCATTCTTAAGCCAAAGAAATCATACAATTTCTGGATAGTTTCTTCCTTAATTTCTATTTTACCTTCAAAACTGCTTACAGATATTTTTATAAGATCTTTAAGAGGAAGCTCCAGCTTCCCATCAATAATAATTTTACAAATACCTTGAGCCTGTCTTCTTAAAGCATAGGGATCCTGTGAACCTGTAGGTTCTACTCCAATTGCAAAAGAGCCAGTAATAGTGTCAATTTTATCTGCAATACTAATTATTTTTCCTTCCATGGTTGATGGAAGAAAATCTTCTGCATTTCTTGGAAGATAGTGTTCAAAAATTGCCTTTGCAACTACTTCTTTTTCTCCTGATAGACGGGCATATTTTTCCCCCATGATACCTTGCAGCTCAGGGAATTCATAAACCATATTTGTTACAAGGTCAGCTTTAGCAAGGATTGCTCCCCTTTCAGCATTTTCTTTTACTTCTTTATCTACATTAAGGAATTCTGCAATTTTTACTGTGTTTGCAATTATTCTCTCTACTTTTTCATAAATAGTACCCAGATCTTCCTGATATACCACTGCTTTTAACTTTTCAGTATAACTATCCAGCGGGTTCTTTTTATCTTCCTCAAAGAAAAACTCTGCATCTTTTAGTCTTGCTGTAAGAACCTTTTCATTTCCTTCTTTAACAGTTTCAAGATATTCGCTGTTACCATTTCTTACTGTAACAAAATGATTTGCAAGATTCCCCTCTTTATCAAAAACAGGGAAGTACCTTTGATGCTCTTTCATTGGTGTTATTACTGCCTCTGAGGGAATTTGCAGGAAATGTTCTTCAAAATCTCCAACAAGTGCCGTCGGGTATTCAACAAGGTATACTACTTCCTCTAATAGATCTTCATCTTCACCAATAACAAAATTGTGTTTTTCTTCCAAAGCCTTCATTTGCCCTGTTATTAATTCTTCTCTTTTTTTCTGATCGGCTATTACATAGTTTTCATCTAACTTTACAAAAAAATCTTTTACATCTGAAACTTCAATTTCACTTTTTCCAAGGAAACGATGGCCTCTGGTTTTATTACTGCTTTGGACTCCTTCAATTGCAAAATCAATAACTTTATTATCATAAAGACCAAGTAGCCAGCGAATTGGTCTGGCAAATTTAAAGTCAAAGCTTTCCCATCTCATAGGTTTTGGGAAGTGAAGGCCCTGAATCATACCAACAAAAAACTCTGGAATAATGGATTCAACATTTTCCCCTTTAAGCTGTTTTAAAGCATAGACATACTCTACTCCATCCAGTTCC
>RZYW01000170.1 GCA_009930175.1 Clostridia bacterium | reverse complement strand
GAAGCAGCAATTGTATTACCAATTCTTTCGATGCTCATCAGGCCGCCTCGGAAAAGATAACTAAATCCACTAAATGGGTTATTACCAGTAACTATCATTAGTAATGCTCCAGCAATAAGTCCTAAAATTACAGCAATAATAGATAGAATGTATTCTCTCTTAATTTTGATTTTCAAGAATCTCACCCCTCTTTATTCCTGTCATCATTAAACCAATTTCAGCTTCATCTGTATCTTTCGCATCAACTATTCCAATTAATTCTCCATTGTTGATTACAGCAATTCTGTCGCTAACTCCAAGAACCTCATCTAGTTCAAGGGATACCATTAATACGGCTTTACCACTGTCCCTTTGTTCAATTAATCTTTTATGAATATATTCTATTGCTCCAACATCCAGACCACGGGTAGGCTGAACTGCAATTAAAAGATCCGGGTTACTGTCAATTTCTCTTCCAACAACAAGCTTTTGCTGGTTACCTCCAGACATTGACCGAACTTGGGTTTTACCCTCCTGTCCTGCACGGACATCAAAATCTTTAATTATAATTTCTCCATACTTTTCAATTTCCTCATAGTTTAGAATACCCTTGCTTGAAAAAGGTTTTTGATAGTACTTTTTTAGAATTAAGTTTTCTTCTAAACTATACTCCAGAACTAATCCATATTTCTGTCTGTCATCTGAAATGTGAGAAACCTTATTTTCAATTCTTTCTCTGATAGAAAGAGGTGCAATATCTTTTCCTCTTAAAAGTATTTGACCAGATTCTGGTTTAACTAAACCTATTAAGGCATTTACTAGTTCTCCCTGCCCGTTACCATCAACTCCAGCAAGTCCAACTATTTCTCCGCATTTAACATCAAGAGAAAAGTTTTTTAAACCGAGTACACCTAGATTATTTTTTACAGATAAATCTTTTATTTCCAAGGCGCTAATACCAGGATTAGCTGCTTCTTTTTCAATCTCAAATGATATTTCACGACCAACCATCATTTCGGCCATTTTTTCTGTAGATGTTTCTTTTACACTAACAGTACCTACATATTTACCTCTTCTAATTACTGTACATCTGTCTGCAACTGCCTTTATTTCCTTCAATTTATGAGTGATAAGTATAATAGATTTTCCTTCAGCAATTAAATCTTTCATTATTTTCAAAAGTTCTTGTACTTCCTGAGGTGTCAGCACTGCAGTTGGCTCATCGAAAATTAAAACCTCTGCATTTCTGTAAAGCATTTTAAGAATTTCTACTCTTTGCTGCATACCTACGGAAACTTCGCTTATTAATGCATCAGGATCAACATTCAATCCATATTGTTCTGATAATTCTTTAATCTTTTTAGATGCCTTTTTAGTATCAACCACAAGGCCCATTGTTTCTTCCATTCCAAGTATAATATTTTCTGTTACTGTAAAATTTTGAACCAGCTTAAAATGCTGGTGAACCATTCCAATTCCCAAATCATTTGCGATATTAGGATTTGTAATTTTTACTTCTTCACCTCTAAC
>RZYW01000062.1 GCA_009930175.1 Clostridia bacterium | reverse complement strand
TTAATTGTTTCTGAAGGAAATGTAGTTGCGGTAGAATATGATTCCAGAGACAGAATGACCATGGAAGAAAATGTTGAAAAGTTTGGACTAAAAAATGTAAGTATTGCCGATTCTATTGAGAATGGATATCCAGAAAATCTTCCGGTTCCTGACATTGCTTTTATTGTAGCATCAAAAAGAATCGATAAAGAAATAAAGAGTCTTCTTGCAGTTAATTCAAAAATGAGAATTGTAATATATACCTTGGATTTTGAAATATTAATGTCTATGGCTCAAATGTTTAAGGAGAATGGATTAATAAGGCAGGAAATAATTAATGTTGCAGTATCAAGAGTAAACAGTAAGAATATGATAGAACCATTTCCGGCACCTTGGTTAATATCAGGAGTGAAAGCAGAATAAATTTTGGGTTATTAAGCTCTCTTTTTAGAGGGCTTTTCTTTTTTTATAGAAGTGGGTAAGAGAAACTATTAAGAAATTATTTTGATAAAAGAGAGGAAGAAATATATGAAAATTTTAGATGGTAAGGTTTCAATAGTAACAGGTGCAGGCTCAGGAATGGGCAGGGCAATTGCAAAAATATACGCCAGAGAAGGAAGTTTTGTTGTAGTTGCAGATGTAAATCTTAAAACTGCTGAGGAGACAGTTAAGCTAATAGAAGATGCCGGCGGGAAAGGCTGTGCAGTATTGGTAGACGTGACTAAAGAAGAAGATATCAAAAAAATGTTTGATTGTGCAATTGAAAAATATGGCACACTAGATATCCTGGTTAACAATGCTGGAATAATGGATAATTTTGAGCCAGCGGAAGATATGACAGATGAACTTTGGGACAAGGTTTTCGCAGTGAATACAACCAGTGTTATGAGAACAACAAGAAGAGCACTGCCAATCTTTAAAGAAAAGGGAAAAGGTGTAATAATTAACATTACATCAGCCGGCGGGCTTTATGGTTCAAGAGCCGGAGCAGCTTATACAGCTTCAAAGCATGCTGTAACAGGCTTTACCCACAATGTGGGATTCCAGTATGCACTTCTTGGTATAAGGTGTAATGCTATAGCTCCAGGGGCGGTAAAAACCAATATAGGATCAACTATAACTAATCCAGATGAGTTTGGTTCATCCAGAGCCATGGCAGGAATGAGTTTGAATCCAAGATCAGGAGAGCCGGAAGAAGTAGCTGAAGTGGCATTATTCCTGGCATCAGACAAATCAAGTTTTGTAAACGGAGAAACAGTAAAAGTAGACGGCGGATGGACAGCATATTAAAAATAAGGAGAAAATTACATGAATAATTTAAAAATTAAAAGTGATAAGATTATAGGTTATTTTGGAGATACGACGAAAGTTCCTATGGAGATTTTTATTCAGGATTTAGGATGGATCATAATTCTTAGAGAAGAAGTTGAGAATGTTACAGATAATTGGTTTACTTCAAGCAAGTATAATGCATCAACTATAGAGGAGGTAGATGGTGAAGGTCAGGTTTTGAAACTTACAAATGTATATAAGGCTAATGCATCCTTTGCGGATAATGAGAAAAACTTAAAATATAATCTTACTTTTGATGAGATTTATATATCAACAGATAAGGTTGTGGCATATTTCTAATGAATAAAATTTTAAAAATATTTTTAATTGCAGCTTTAGCTTTGTTAATTACAGGTTGTGCAAAAGAATCCACGGAGCTTGATTTTTCAAAACCTTTTACTGAGAACCAGGTAGTCAGAGTATTGGAAGAAAATTTTTCTAAAATGAATAAGGTTAACAAAGAAATAGAGGAAGATGATAAGATTCAAGGAGTTTCACCAGTTTTTTATCAACCTGAAAATGATGAAGGTTTAGTTGGTATCTATGTTTTTGATTCCTTGAGGGAAAGAAAAGAAGCCGGAAGCTGGAACAGTTTCTTTGGCTTTGATTTTGAATCCAATAAAAAGAGAATCTTTTCAGCAAATAATGTATTAATTAAGTATCAATGGACAGAAGAAAACATTGAACATTGGAAGACAGCCAGTTCTCTGGGGGATATAGTTTTAAAGAAACTTAATCCCTATGAGGAAATTTCTTTCTTCGGCCAAGGCCAAGACTGGATGGGCTTTTACAAAATAGGATATTATGAGTATTTCTCAGAAGATGAAAAAGGAACACTAATTTATGATGCCTGGAACGTTAAAGAAGGCAAAGCTGTCTATAAAAGATGGGAGCCAGGAGATGAATTCCAAATAGTTTATAAGCTTGATTTTCCCCATGGAAGCATTAGCGGAGAAACAGTTCTTTCCTCTCGAGAATTAAAATTAAGCAACAGTGCAAGCAGCGGAGCAAGCTTTAATAATACAGAAAGCCTTGAAATGGAAATAAGCTGGGAAGGAAAGACTGAAAAAGTTATACTTCACAAAAATGATGTAGAAATCCGTTATGAGGCAGAAAAAGATGTACCAGATATCGTAAAAGAAATGGCTTATGATAACGTAAGAATTAATATTGATCACTATAATAGCTTTGAAAATGAAACAGTTGTTGATGCAAAAATAACAGGCTTATCAAGAATAGAAACAGGAACTGCATCAGAAAATTTAGACATTCAAATGTGGCTATTGGAATATAGAATTCTTTCAGAATCTGAGGAGCCCTTAATTATGGCAGGTGGCATGACCTTAGATGAAGAAGGTTGGAGAACAGAATATGCCAGCATGGGTCAGCCAATCATAGTAGTAGTCCACTATCTTGAAGGAGACAGATGGGAGAAAATAGGAATGACAAGCACAGGAACTATCGCCGAAGAAAATAATGATTTTTCCAACGCAGCAGTTGAAATGTTTGAAAAGTATAGTCAGAAAAATTAGTATATGATACAATATGACCGGGCGATAACAAAACGACCGGAGGTGCCTTTGTGAATTTTTTTGAGGGTGAAAGTAAGTATATTGAATATAAGAAAGAATACTCTAACACTATTCTGAAGTCTGTAAGTGCCTTTGCAAACTATCAGGATGGTGTTATTGTCATTGGAATTACTGATGAAGGTTCGATTATAGGTGTAAGTAATGGTGAAGAATTAAAATTAAATATTGAAAATGCTATTAATGATAATATAATTCCTAAACCATTTTATGAATTGGAAACAATTGAGAAAAATGATAAAAAATTATTGTTGCTCAAAGTGTATAAGGGAGAATACACACCTTATTTATATAAGAATAAGGCTTATATGAGAAGAGATACATCTTCTGTTCAGACGGATAAAACTGACATGGAAAATCTGATCCTTCAAGGACGTAACCTTACCTTCGAGGATCTTCAGGCAAAAGAACAGGATTTATCTTTTAAGATACTGGAAACCTTGTTGAAAAAAGAACTTAAAATCAGCAGCCTTTCAGAAGATTTACTTATTACACTGGACTTAAAAAATACACAGGGATTTAATAATGCAGCAGCTTTGCTTGCTGATGAAAATCCTTTGGAGAGTTCTAAATTGCAGCTTATTTCTTACATGGATCATTCTGTAAGAAATATAAAGGACCGGGATACGGTTCAATTCATTTCTATTCTAAAGCAATATGAAAAATGTATAGAATTCTACAGAAAACATATTAATGTAAGCGAAATTATTAAAGGACCTTACAGGGAGATTATTGAAGAGGTTCCTTTTATAGCTTATCGTGAAGCTGTTGCTAATTTAATAATTCACAGAGATTATTCAAAAAATGTTGATTCAAGAATAGAATTTTTCTCTGACAGAATTGAAATTATTTCACCAGGTTCTTTACCTTCGGGAATATCTGAAGAAGAATTTTTGGAGGGCAGGATTTCTAATCCAAGGAATAAGAAAATTGCCCATATTTTTTACAGGCTGAAAATAATTGAAAAGCTGGCAACTGGAATAAGAAGAATTAAAGAAATTTATAGTGAATATAAGGAAGATCCGGAATTTATTGTAACTGAAAATACTGTAGTTGTTGTTTTGCCAAAAATAAATGTGGCAGAAATTATTATGCCTCCTGTACGAGAAAATGATGGGAAATATCTTACTCTGAAAGAAGAACAGGTTTATGATTTTATCAGAAGAAATCCTGGATCAAAGAGAGAAGATGTTCAAAAGTATATTGGCTTGGGTAAAACACAGACAAACACAATACTAACAAAACTTAGAGATCAGGCTTATATAATTAAAATTGGCAACGGACCAGCAACAGCTTATAAAATTGTGAGGAAAGTGATTTAAAAGGAAACTATAAAGAATCAATAGTTTCCTTTATAACTTCAGATGCAATAGAGATAACGGAATTAATTTCTTCTTTAGTAATATTTAGAGGAGGGTTAAAATAAATAACATCTCCTAATGGTCTTAATAATAATCCTCTTTTTAATGCTCTTTTATAAATTTGATAGCCGGTCCTGTTTTCTGCGGGGAAGGCTTCTTTTTTTTCTTTATTTTTAACTATTTGAATTGCATTAATTAAACCTATGGATCTTATATCCCCAATATAATCTAAATTAGAAAAAATTTTATATATTTCAGAGTTAAAATACTTTGCTTTATTAATATTGTTTTCTAAAATATTTTCATCTTCAAAGATTTTTAATACTTCCAAGGCTGCCGAACAGGCTAAGGGATTACCGCTATAAGTATGGCTGTGCATAAAGGCTTTTCCTTCTTTGTAGTCTGCATAAAAGGCATCATATATTTTTTTTGTTGTTACGGCCAGCGCCATAGGCATATATCCTCCCGTTAAACCTTTTGAAAGACACATTATATCTGGAGAAATGCCAGCATGTTCACAAGCAAACATTTTCCCAGTCCTTCCATAGCCAGCAGCTATTTCATCGGCAATTAAATGAACATTATATTCATCACAGATTCTTCTTAGTTTTTGGAGATAAACTGGAGAATAAATTTTCATCCCTGCTGCTGCTTGTAACATGGGTTCAATAATGAATGCGGCAGTTTCTTCTCCGTGCTTTTCAAATATCTCTTCACATCTTGAAAAACATTCGGCTTTGCAAGAATCTTTTTTTAAATTATATGGGCAATTGTAACAATCAGGTCCCGGTATCCTGTTTATATCCAGCAGGATAGGCTTGTAGATTTTTGAATACAGATCAACTCCACTTACAGAAAGAGCCCCTAAAGTTTCCCCGTGATAAGCATCACTAAGAGCCATAAACTTTTTCTTTTGTGGATTTCCTGTTTGATGGTGATATTGAAAGCTCATTTTCATTGAAGCCTCAATTGCAGCAGAGCCATTATCGGTAAAACAAAATTTTTCTAAACCCTCAGGGAGAAGGTTTGCAAGTTTTTCGCAAAGATTAATGGCACCCTCGTGGGAAAAGTTAGCAAAGATTACATGCTCAAGGGTATGTAGCTGCTTTTCCACAGCGGTGCTTATTCTTTTATTGCAATGGCCAAAAAGGTTGCACCACCAAGAGCTTATTACGTCAGCATAAGCTTTATTATCATGATCATAAAGATAAAGGCCTTTTGCCTTTTTTATTATTATGGGTGGCAGTTCTTCATAATCCTTCATTTGTGAGCAAGGATGCCAGATATATTTTAAATCTTTTTCAGAAAGAGTCACTTTAAACATCTCCATATAATTTAGTTAATATCTCAGTTTTCAAATCAAGGTTTTCACATTTCGGGGGTACGCAAAAAAGTATTGGAATTCCAGTTAATAGTTCAATCATTTTTTTGTTGTCCAAATGAAGAAAGTTTTCTTCTTCAAAATTGTTCATGATAATTCCTTTAATGTTAAGGTTATTTTCTTTGGCATAAAAAGTAGTTAAAACAGTATTGTTTATTGTTCCAAGTCCGGAAGGTATGCAGAGAATTATATTCAAGTTCAATAATCTTATAATATCTGTTTGCATAATTATTTCATCATTAGTGAATTTTAGTGGACAAATTAATCCTCCGGCCCCTTCAACGGTTAGATAATCATAACGCTTCTTTAAATATTGAAAATCATTAATTATCTTTTCGATATTGATTTGATTTTTCTCTACATTAGCTGCTAAGTGAGGAGAAACCGGGGTATCATAAACGAAGGAAATAAGATCCTTCGGGCTATCCTTTAGCCTGGCTTTTTGACAAACATATTCTGCATCACCTGGTCCACCGCTAATAACAGCCTTATAATATCCCGCATTAATATCAGAGGAGATTAATTTTTTGGTTATCAAAGCACTAATATATGTTTTGCCCGTATCTGTTCCTGCTCCTGCAATAAAAATCCCTTTTTTCATAGTGGACGAACCTTAAATCCAAGATCAGTTATAATTTTAAAATCCTCAGAGATATCTATTCCTGAGGTAGTTAACATATCTCCAGAGATAGCTGCATTGCTGCCAGATTTAAAGGCAAGTTTCCCCTTATCTGGAAGCAGCCCTCTTCCACCTGCCAGTCGTATTGCTTTCATAGGCAAAATAAAACGGTATATTGCAATGGTTTTTGCAATTTCTTCTGGAGAAAGAGGGGGAATGTTCTCGAAAGGAGTTCCTGGAATAGGGTTCAAAATATTAATAGGAACAGAAGTTACCCCTAATTCTCTTAGCTCAAGAGCCATATCAATCCTGTCTTCCATGGTCTCACCTAAACCAATTATTCCTCCACTGCATACTTCCAACCCAGCTTCTTTTGCCATTTTTATTGCATTTATCTTTTCATCATATGTGTGAGTGGTACATATAGAAGGAAATAATCTTCTGGAGGTTTCTAAATTATTGTGGTAGCGGGAGACTCCCGAGACTTTTAATTTTTCAAATTGTTTTAGTTCAAGCAGTCCATGAGAGGCACAAAGTTGGATGTTTACACTTTTATTTATTTCTTTGTAACTTTTACAAAGTATATCAATCTCCTGGTCAGAAAGGTTACGACCAGAAGTTACTACAGAATATCTTAAAATTCCAAGGGATGCATTTTTTATGGCATTTTCTTTTAACGCCTCAGTATTTAGAAGAGGATACTCTTCAACTTTGGTTTTATAAAAAGATGATTGAGCACAATACTTACAATCTTCAGAACATTTTCCGCTTTTCCCATTAACAATAGTGCAAAAATCAAAAGAATCACCACAGTAAAAATTTTGGATTTCTTTAGCAGAGGAAGCAAGAGTTTGGGAATCCCCATTTATAAGTTCCATTGCATCTTCTTTGTTAATGCTGTAGCCATTAACTACTTTCTTCTTTAAATCTAAAATAAAATCCATTCTAACAACCTCCAAACAATACAGGTTTTATTTTTTTAGCAACAGCCGCGCTTAAGTAACATAAAAAAATATCTCCTGGAACAGCAAGAATAAAACAATAAAGAACAAGAGCTTTAGCGCCGATAGGGGTTCCAAGATAATAATTTGCAATGAAATAGTAATAAATCATTCCTAAAGAATATACAACAGCAAGACCGGCGACTGTGGCAAAAAGTAATCTTTTAAAATTCGGTTCAGGGGAGGATTCGGCAATCCATCCTGTTACATATGTACCT
>RZYW01000061.1 GCA_009930175.1 Clostridia bacterium | reverse complement strand
TCTTTCTTTTCGTTTCTTCACAGCTGTTTAATTTTCAATGTGCCTTGTCGCTTGCAATTTCTTGCTTCAGCAACGTTCTATATATTAGCAACTTTATTCATTTCTGTCAACATCATTTTTGATTTTTATGTAAACTTTTTATAAGCTTGCACAGAATCTTTTTTTGAATTTTGGTGACTCCAATAATATATCACAAAGCCAGATTCTGTGCAATTGGTTTTTTGCATTTTTTATGGATTTTATTCCAAAATTTTGAAAAACTCTTCTTTAAATTTTTCTGCTTTCATTTCAGCATCATTTTTATCTTTCCCGGCAACTGAAAAATAATATTTTATCTTTGGTTCTGTGCCTGATGGTCTTACTGCAACCCAAGACCTATCTTTCAAATAAAATTTCAAAACATTAGATTGAGGGAAGTCAATCGAAATTTCTGTTTTTGTTGTAAAGTCTCTTTCAATTGAATAATAGAAATCTTGCATCTTAACTAACTCAAGACTAGTCTTCTCGGCAAAATCTTCCCTTAGTAGATTCATAATCCCGACCATCTTTTCTTTGCCTTCAATCCCTTCGTAATTACGCGAGATGTTTATTTCTTCGTGATAGCCGTATTCCAAATAAATATCTTCTAGTCTATCTATAAGTGTTTGTTCTATATCTTTTAAGTCACTGGCTATTTGTGCAAGAAGAAGTATTGCCTGTATTGCATCTTTATCCCTGACAAAAAGTCTAGGCATATATCCATAGCTCTCTTCATATCCAAAAATGTATTTTTCTCCTTTGGGCTCAAGTTCCTTTGCAAGTTCTGCTATATATTTAAAACCAGTAAGAACTTCATACACCTTTACTCCTTTTGAAGAAGCAATTTTTCCACTAAGATCTGCGGTTACAACAGTTTTTACTATATAACCATTCTCCGGAACAGGAACCTTATTCATTAGGTAGTCTACCATTAGAACCCCCATTTGATTCCCCGTTAACACAACATACTCCCCGTTATGAAGAACCTGGGTTCCAATTCTATCCCCATCTGGGTCAGTAGCCATAAGCAGGTCTGGTTTTGTAATTTTTGCTTTTTCCCGCAGCAGCATAAAACTTTTAGGGTCTTCTGGGTTTGGATAGTCAAGATTTGGAAAGTCTGAATTTGGTTCTCCTTGTTCCTCTAGAACTGAAAAGTTTTTAAAACTATATTGTTTCATAACATGAGCAACTGCTTTTTTTGATGTCCCAAAAAAGGGAGAAAACAAAATCGATATATCCTTATCCCCTTTTTTCATATACTCAAGATTGTTTATTTCTTCATAATATTTAGCATAAACTTCATCATAAATAACCTGAATCTTCTCTTCTTTCAAATACTCATCAAAAGATTTCGTTTCAAGGTCCAAATAATTATCAACTTTGTTTACTTCATTAATAATCAGATTTGCTTTTTCTTCGGTGACCTGAGCTCCATCATCCCAATATACTTTATATCCATTATAGTTTTTAGGATTATGGCTGGCTGTTATCATCACACCACCGGAGCATTTTAGAGAACGAACTGCATAGGACAGCACAGGTGTGGGAGTAACTTCACTAAATAAATACACTTTAATACCATTTGATGCAAAAATTTTTGCAGATTCTTTGGAAAACTCTACTGACATTTTTCTTGAATCATAGGCAAGAACTACTCTGTTATCCTTACGGCCATTTTGATTTATTGCCTGGGCAAAACCTTGTGCAGCTCTTCTTACGGTATAAATATTCATTCTGTTTGTGCCCGCCCCCAGAATGCCTCTAAGTCCCGCGGTTCCAAATTCTATAGTTTGATAAAATCTTTCTTCAATTTCGTCCTCATTGCCTTCAATTTCTTTCAACTCTTCTTTTAATGCAGGGCCCAGATCTTTTTTGCTCATCCATTTCTCATAAATTTCCAGATATTCTTTTCTTTCTTCCATATAAATGCCCCCTTATTTAAACCAGAGCCTTCCTTAATAAATTAAGTCTGTCTCTGTAAACGTTCTGAGCTTCTCTTAACGATACTTCTTTAAATGAAATTTTCTCTCCAGGAAACATTTGTGCAAGGTAAGGCAAATCACTTGTTATTACTCTGCCAATCTGGGTGTATCCTCCAACTGTTTGTCTATCTGCCATCATTACAATAGGTTGCCCATGTCCCGGCACCTGTATAGCACCAAAGTTGATTGCCGTAGATATTATGTCTGCACCTTTCCTGTGAGCAATCTCTGGACCTTCCATTCTGTATCCCATACGATCTGATTGGGAAGATATTATATATTCTGAAGTTAAAAAGGTATTTATTCCTTCTCCTGTAAAATAATCTTCATCTCTGTTTAGAAGTACTCTTATTTCCCTTTTGTTGTAGTCTCTAACTAATGACTCATCAAGTACTTTTTGAGGAACTATTTTTGCTTCACCTTCAAGTAAGTCGCCCTTTTCAATTTTCCTTCCCTTCATACCGCCAATTTCTCCGCGAAGGTAGGTAGAAGAACTCTCCATTACTAAAGGAATGCTTAATTCTCCCCCAATAGCTAGATAAGCACGAGCTCCCTTTCTTACACCGGCGAACTTTAGCCTGCTACCTGCTTTTATAGTAAGGCTTTGATACATAGGCTGCGGAATGTTATCAATTTGCAAATTCAAATCGCCCCCAGCAACTGCAACTACAACTTCTGTAACAAATTCCAATTCCAGTCCCATAACAGTTACTTCTATTAAAGGAGCATTTTCATTATTACTAACAAGAAGATTGGCAATTAAAGCCGCTTCTCTATCCATTGCTCCAGCCTCTGGTACTCCAAATGCTTGAAAGCCTTGTCTCCCCATATCCTGAATAGTAGATAAAAACCCTGGGTTAATAACTGTGGCAATAACTTTATTACTCATTATTATTACCTCCCAGCTCATTAAATTCTTCTATAGATATAGAATAGAAGGAAATATAATCTCCTGCCCTCAAAAGAATCTCAGGTTTTCTGTTAATATCGAACAATTTCAAGGGCGTTCTTCCAATAATTTGCCAGCCTCCAGGACTTTCAATTGGATAGATTCCTGTTTGATTACCAGCTATACCAACAGAGCCTGCCCAAATCTTTTCTCTAGGCTCTTTAAGCCTTGGAGTGGCAATTATTTCATTCATTCCTCCAAGATAAGGGAAGCCTGGTGTAAATCCTAACATATATATTAGATATTTCTCCGAAGAGTGGATTTGGACAACTTCCTCTGAGGTAAGATTGTTGTGTTTTGCAACATTTTCTAAATCAGGACCATATTCTCCCCCATATAAAACTGGAATTTCAACCACTCTGGCTTCCGGGATATCTATATCGGAAAAGCTTTCCTTAATTTTATAAAGTCTGTCGTAAATTTCTTCGTAATAGTAGTTTTCTACATCATAAATAATATTTAAATGGCAATAGCTTGGAATAGCTTCAATAACACCTGGTATTCCCTCTTTTTCCAAGGCAAAAAGATATTTTCTAATTTCTTGATTTATTTCTTCTTTTATTTCATTTCCAAAGGTTATCTGTATACTATTATCGCCTCTGGGAGCAAAGCTTATTTTTTCTTTCATTAAACTACTCCTGTCCAACAGGTACAATTTTTATACCCTTTTCTTTAAAACTTTTATTTATTCTTTCAGCAAAAAGAACTGCATGTTCATTATCTCCGTGAAGGCAAATTGTATCTGGAGAAATATCTATTTCTTTCCCCGTTATTGTTACAACTTTCCTTTTTTCAACAAACTCCAATACTCTGGCAAGAGCAACATCATCATCTTTAATAACTGCTCCTTCTTTTTTTCTCGATACCAAAGTTCCATCTTCTTCATAAGCCCTGTCAGCAAAAACTTCTCCTGCGACTTTGAGTCCTGCATCTTTAGCTGCCTTTACAGCCTGAGAATTTGCTAAAGCTACAAATATTAAATCCTTGTTATAATCATAAACTGCTTTAGCAAGAGCGTAAGCAAGGTCATAATCTACTGCTGCCATATTATATAATGCACCATGAGGCTTAACATGATTAAGTTTCCCACCTGCAGCTTTAACAAATGCATCAAGAGCACCAATCTGGTAAAGCATATAGTTTCTAGCCTCTTCAAGTGATATTTGCATATTTCTTCTTCCAAAACCCATCAAATCAGGGAAGCCTGGATGCGCTCCAATAGCAATGTTTTTTTCTACAGCCATTTTTACAGTATCTGCCATAACCATAGGGTCACCAGCATGATATCCACATGCAATATTTATTGAACTAACATAATCAAGAATTCTTTCATCCTCACCAATTTTATATTCCCCAAAGCTTTCCCCTAAATCACAATTTAAATCAACTTTCATTACTAAACCTCCTCTATTTTGAAAGATATTCATCTATAATATTCTTCATTCCCTCAACTATACTAAGGTTTTTTTCTAATGTTAACCCATCTACTGTTGCTACTCTTTCTCTTGTACATCCGTCAACGGAGCCTGCGGCAACTATAGCTTCAAGTGTTTTCTTTTCAATATTTCTATCATGTAGAAGATCTTTTTCTGCAACTACAGATAAACCTGCGGCTAAACCGTGACCACCCCAGTTGGAAACTCCCGCCAAAATTAAATTATCTGCAGCCACTTCTGCGGCAATCAACTCTCCATGATTAACATGTTCGATTATCTTATCCTTTACTTTACCCATGCCCAGTTCATTTCCACCGTCTCCAACAGCAGTTGTTCTAATTCCTCTTTCAATTGCAGTAAGCATAAGAACATCTGTCGAAGGAATGAGATCAGAAAGGTCTTCCCCACGCATTGAGTGGAAACTGCCATTAGCTGCCTTTCCTGGTCTTTCAATAGACAAAAAGTGGTCTGGCATAAAATCTTCAAATAAATCCCTGCAAAAAATTGCAGCATTTTCATATGGAACCTCTGCAACCTGACCCTTTACACCTAAAACTTTTTTTCCCTCTTCAAGGAGATGTGATGAAAATTTGTCTGTTACAAAAAGAACTTCTTTGCCTAAATCTTCTAAGGCCTTACCTATACTCAAAGTTCCCAGAGGGCCATCTGTCTCTCCAACTCCGGCTACCCTGATAACAAAACCAGTTAATATCATAACTTTCTTGCTATTAAAAAGGTCTTCAACAGCCTTCTCATAATCACCCGGGAGACTGATTTCTCCAATTCCTCTTCCACCAGCATCTTCAGCAAATATTTCTTCGATTTTTTTAAAAGCCTGATTTTTTGTTAGCACTTTATCATCAGCTCCTTATCAAGTGTATCTCCTATCATCATATACCCGGGTGCGTGAGTTATTACAAACTCTGGTTTTACTTTCATAATTGCTGCCTGAGGAGTAACACCACAAGCCCAGAAAACTGGAACTTCTCCTTCTTTAATTGTTACAGCATCTCCGAAGTCTGGTTTATTTATATCCTTAATACCAATTTCAGCAGGATCTCCAATATGCACGGGAGCGCCATGAACCTGTGGCAGCATTCCGGTAATTTTCGCGGCAAGCTCAACCTGGTCTTTTGGAATTGGCCTCATACTAACAACCATTGGCCCAGAGAACATTCCTCCAGGAACACACTCAATATTTGTTACATACATAGGAACATTAACATTCTCATCAATATGACGGATACGGATTCCAGCTTCAACCAGAGCATTTTCAAAACTAAAGCTACAGCCAATTAAGAAAGCCACCATATCATCTTCCCAGTATTCCTTTATATTATTTACTTCTTTTTCCAATACTCCATTTCGATATATTCTGTATCTTGGAATGTCTGTGCGAATATCTCCATCTTCAGCAAATAGTACTGTCTTATAACTTCCTGGTTCCGTTACATCAAGAAGAGGGCAAGGCTTTGGATTTCTCTGACAAAATAAAAAGAAATCAAGAGCATATTTTTTTGGCAATATAACCAAATTAGCCTGAGTATAGCCAGGAGCTAAACCGGGAGTTGGCTCTGTCCACTTTTCTTCACGAATTAGCAACCTTGCTTCTTTACCTGTTTTTATATTCATATACATTCTCCTTTATTATAAAAATTGAGTACTTTTATTATATAATAACACATAAAAAAAAGAAGCCCTGAGGCTCCCATTATTTTAAATTAAGTTTTTTTAATATTTTATAAGTCCAAAAGGTTATCTTTTCTTTCCCAGACAGAAACTGAGAAAAAAACTTATCGTCCCTTAATAGTTTTTGCAGTAAATCTTTTTCTTCATTAGTTACAGAATCCAAAAATACACCTCCTGGAAATTATGTTACTACAATCTTACCATAAGGAGATTATTCTACAATATTCCAGCCTGGACAATATGTCCTAAAAATTCATTGCCTTCTTCATTTAAATGAATGCCATCCAGATAAAGTTTCTTTCTTTCCAAATCAGATAACTCCATAAACTTTCCAAAAGCATTGATAAATTCATTGGGACACTTCTTATTAAATCTTTCAGATAATCCTTTTAACTTTTCATTGAAATCCTCATAGTCAGGATATGAATCCCAGGATATTTTTGCCATTTCTGGAATTGCTGGGGGCGGAGATATTATTATCGTCTTTATGCCCCTCTCGAGAATTCTCTCTTTGATTCTTACTATCCCATTATATACTTCATCAAGAGATTTCCCCATCATTAAGTCATTGCTTCCAGCCATGAATAAGCATATCTCCGCTCCCGATTCCAAAACATCTCTGGATATACGAATTTGCATGCCTAAAAGACTATCTCCATTACTTCCTCTATTTAATATCCTTATATCCATTTTTTCCTTTAACAACTGGTGCCAGACTTTCCCCGCCGTAACTCCATAACCATAAGTCAGACTATCACCAAAACAAACAAAAGTTTTCATCAGACATCTTTCCTTTCAGCAAATAAAACATATAATGTATAATGATAACTACAGAATCTTAAAAAAGCAAAGGATATGAAAACAATGATTAATCTAAAGTTAATATACAATCCATCCGCCGGGACGCAGACGCAACAAGACAAAGCTTTTTTAATTGCAAGGAAACTAACAGAATCCGGGGATTTCAGAGTATCTATTTTTGCAACCAAGAAAAAAGATGATGCTTATTCGGAAGCTAAAAAATCCTGTGAAGATGGTTTCGACATAATTCTCGCTTGCGGAGGGGACGGTACTGTAAATGAAGTTGTTAATGGAATAATGCGTTCAGAGTCAAAGCATAAAAGTAAGCTTGCTATTCTGGCCGCTGGAAGTGTTAACGATTTCTCTGAATACTTAAATCTCCCAACAGATGTAACAAAATACACGGAAATGATAATAAGAGAAAGTACTATTTCTGCTGATGTGGGGAAAGCCAACGATAAGTATTTTATTAACGTTGCCGCTGGTGGGGCTTTTACTAATATAGCTCATGAAGTACCCGTTGACACAAAAACAATCCTTGGTAAATTCGCTTACTATCTTCAAGGAGCAATTGAACTTCCTTATCAGCTGGATAAACAATTCCC
>RZYW01000169.1 GCA_009930175.1 Clostridia bacterium | reverse complement strand
TCAGCATCTCTAAAACAACCAGAAGACTTAGAAATAATAGTATTCAAAACTTCATCAGAAACATTAACACCCTCTTTATCACAAATAACCTTTAAATCACAATAAATATTATCTTTATTACCTTTTTTAAATTTAAAAACCTCAGCCCTAGAAATAATAGTGTCAGGAATTTTATTAAATTCAGTCGTAGCAAGAATAAAAACAACACCCTTTGGAGGCTCTTCAAAAGTTTTAAGAAGCCTATTAAAAGAGTGCTTACTGAACATATGAACCTCATCTATAATAAAAACTTTATATTTAGCACCAATAGGAGGAATATTAACATTCTCTAAAAATTCATTAGTATCATCAACACCTCTATTAGAAGCAGCATCAAGCTCAATAACATTCATATTTTTAGATAAAGAACTTTCTCCAGAACTATCAGAAAATTCAAGACAATTTTTACAAGCAAGACAAGGCTCACCATTTTCATTTCTATTCAAACAATTCAAAGATTTAGCCATAAGCCTAGCAATAGTAGTCTTACCAACTCCTCTAGGACCAGCAAAAATATAACAATTAGCAATTTTATCCTGTCTAATTTCAGAAAGTAAAACACTTTTTATAGAATCCTGACCATAAACTTCACTCCAAAGTTTAGGCCTATATTTTCTGTATAAAACAGCCATAATTTAATGGTTAAAAAAATTAAATTTCCAATTCCTCAACTTGAATATTAGAGGCTAAATTTCTAAAAGTAGTAGTGTGTTGATCGAAATATAATTTAACTATACCACAAGGACCATTTCTATGCTTTGCAATATGAATTTCAGCAATATTTCTATCATCAGCAGAAAGCTCCTCAGGCCTATAATTCTTATCAGCAGCTTTTCTATAAATAAACATAACAACATCAGCATCCTGCTCAATAGAACCAGATTCTCTCAAATGAGCAAGTTTAGGAATAGAAGGTTTAGACATTTCAACAGCTCTAGAAAGCTGTGAAAGTGCAAGAATAGGAACATCCAACTCCTTAGCAAGAGCCTTCAAAGATCTAGAAATATCAGAAACCTCTTGATATCTAGCATCATTTTTATGAGAACCAACACCAGAAACAAGCTGAAGATAATCAATCACAATAAGCCCAAGACCCTTTTCCATCTTCAATCTTCTACATTTAGTCCTAATTTGCATAACATTAAGCATTCCAGAATCATCAATATAAAGAGAAGATTCAGAAAGCTTACCAATAGCACTTCCAATTTTAGCATAATCATTATTTTCATCATCATCAGATAAATTACCAGTCCTCATTTTCCAAAGATCAATTCCAGATTCAGAACAAATAAGCCTATCAACAAGCTGTTCTTTTGCCATTTCCAAACTAAAAAGAGCAACAGCTTTAGAAGAATTCAAAGCAGCATGTTTAGCAATATTCAAAGCAAAAGCAGTTTTACCAACAGAAGGCCTAGCAGCAAGAATAACAAGATCAGAATTTTGAAGCCCAGAAAGAATATTATCAAGATCAATAAAACCAGTAGGAACACC
>RZYW01000168.1 GCA_009930175.1 Clostridia bacterium | reverse complement strand
GTGATGAAGTAACCGTCAGTAATTTAGAGTTTAAACCTCTTGCAAATGACGGAACAAGACTTCCTCCTAAGAGCACAGCAGAACAAATTTTTAGTTATTTTGTTCTTTTAATTCCTCTATTGAAATATGTTGTTGTTGCTGTTTTATTATTTATTTTTTATAAAAAAGTTATCCTTCCTTTTAGTCAGAAAATGGTTGAAACAAAATTGGATGATTTTGAGGATGAAGTAGAGCCTGTTAAAGTAGATGATGAAAGTGTAGAAGATACGCTAGAGAAGTTTAAAGAAGCGCGTAAAAAAGTGGAAGATCAATTAGGTATTGGTCAGGATTTTAATGAAGAAGCGTTAAAATATGATGTTCTTCTTGAAAAGCTTAAACACATTGCTGATGAAAAAGGTGAAGATTTTGCAGGTATTATACAGTCTATGATTCGAAACGAGGGTGAATATGAAATTAGAAACAATGTTAGGGATATTGGATAATGAAACTCACTGAAGAGCAAAAAACCCTTTATAACGAATTGACAATGGCTGAAAAAGCAGCCATTTTACTTATTCAGCTTGGAGAAGATGCTACAGCTAACCTTTTTTCTCACATGGAAATTGATGTTGTTACTGATATTTCAAAACATATTGCTACGGCAAAAAATATTGATAAATCCGTTGCTAATGCTGTTTTAGAAGAGTTTTATGTTATCTTGCAATCAAATCAATACATTAGAAGTGGTGGTTTGGAGTATGCTAAAGAGATTTTGTACCGAACATTTGGGGCAGAAGGTGCTCAAAAGATTTTAGATAAACTTTCAAAATCTATGGAAAATTCACAAAGTTTTGGCTATCTTTCTCAAATTAAACCACAACAATTGGGTGATTTTATTATTAATGAGCACCCTCAAACGGTAGCACTTATTTTGGCGCATATGGACCCTAGTAGTGCTGCTGAGACACTCTCTTATTTTCCCGATCAAGTACGTAGTGAAGTAACCATCAGAATGGCTAATTTAGGCGAAATTTCACCTTCTGTGGTGAAGCGTGTTTCTGCTGTTTTAGAGAATAAATTAGAATCATTAACCTCCTATAAAGTAGAAGTTGGTGGTCCTCGTGCTGTGGCTGAAATTTTAAATCGTTTAGGTCAAAAAGCCTCTAAAACTACCATTGCTTATATTGAACAAGCTGATGAAAAACTAGCTTCTGTCATTAAAGATATGATGTTTACGTTTGAAGATATTATGAAGTTAGATGGCAATTCAGTCCGTGAAATTCTTAAAGTTGCGGATAAAAAAGATTTAATGGTCGCTTTAAAAGGAGCTGTCCCTGAGTTGCAACAAAAGTTTTTTGATAATATGTCTCAGCGTGCTCAAGAAGCCTTTGTAGAAGAGATGAACTTTTTAGGTGCTGTGCGTGTGAAAGATGTGGAAGAAGCGCAACGAAAAATTGTAGAAGAAGTGCAAAAACTTGCAGAACAAGGTGTTCTCCAAATTGGTGAAGCCGAGGAAATGATAGGTTAATATGACTGAAAATATTATTGGTAAAGAACGAGTGGA
>RZYW01000016.1 GCA_009930175.1 Clostridia bacterium | reverse complement strand
CTAATGAAATAGGGAAAATGCAAGAGAAACAAATAAGCTATAATTTGATGTGCTATGAATCAGGAACTGTAGTAGATGATCTTATTGTGTATAAATATACAAATGACCATTTCCTGCTTGTTATTAATGCGGGTAATATCGACAAGGATGTTGCCTGGATCATGGAGAAAAGCAAGGCTTTTAAAGTTAATATTGAACATATTTCCAACAATATTGCTCAGCTTGCAGTACAAGGCCCAAAAGCCCAGGAGGTTTTACAAAAACTAACAGACTTCAATTTGGCAGATATTAAGTTTTTCTTTTTTGAAGACAATGTAATGGTAGCTGGAGTCCCATGTATTGTATCCAGAAGTGGATATACTGGAGAAGATGGCTTTGAACTTTATATGAATAAAGATTCTGTTGCTTTTCTTTGGGATAAGATTATTGAATCTGGAAAAGAAGAAGGACTTATTCCCTGTGGCTTAGGCGCCAGAGATACTTTAAGATTTGAATCAGGACTACCTCTTTACGGAAATGAACTTTCTGATCAGATTACTCCTTTGGAAGCTGGACTTGGATTTTTTGTAAAACTCCAGAAGGATGATTTTATTGGAAAAAATTCCCTTGTTAAACAGAAGGAAGAAGGATTAAAAAGAAAGATAGTAGGATTCGAAATGGTTGATAAAGGAATTCCCCGTCATGAATATGAAGTTTTTTCAGATGAGAAAAAAATTGGCTTTGTTACTACAGGTTATATGGCTCCTACAGTTGGAAGAACAGTTGGTCTTGCACTGGTGGAAGCTGAATTTTCCCCAATAGGAACAGAAATACTTATTGGCGTGAGAAATAAAAAGCTTAAAGCAAAAGTTGTTGATAAGAAATTTTATCAAAAAAATTATAAAAAATAGGAGGATGTTAATAATGGAAGTTAAAAAAGGACTTTATTACACAAATGAACACGAATGGGTAATGGTAGAAGAAGATGTTGCATTTATAGGAATTAGTGATTATGCTCAGCATTCCATGGGAGAATTGGTTTTTATTGACCTTCCTGAAGAAGGAGATGAATTTGAGAAGGGTGATGCTTTTGGAGCAGTTGAGTCTGTAAAAGCCGCATCTGATGTATATATGCCAATTAGTGGTGAGGTTTTGGAAGTAAACGAAAATGTATCAGACAACCCAGCCCTTGTTAATGAAGATGCTTTTGAGAATTGGTTAATTAAAATTAAACCTTCAGACTTGGAAGAACTTGGAGAATTAATGAACTCTGAACAGTATGAAACTTTTTTAAGTGAGGAGAATTAAATGAATCCATATATTCCAGTAACTGAGGATGATCTTCGAGAGCTCCTTGAAAAAACGGGAGTTAAGGATGTAAAAGAACTATTTAATGATATTCCTTCTGATATTCAGTTGAACAGAGAATTGGATTTAAAAGAGGGAAAGTCAGAATTGGAAGTAAGAACTTTCATTGAGGAAATAGCAAGTGAGAATCATACCACAGATGAGTTAATTTGCTTTTTAGGAGCTGGGGCATATGATCGTTATATCCCTTCAGTTGTAAAGCATTTAGCTGGAAGATCAGAATTTTACACAGCCTATACTCCATATCAGCCAGAAATCAGCCAGGGAACCCTGCAGGTGATTTTTGAGTATCAAACAATGATTTGTGAATTGACTGGTATGGATGTAGCTAATGCTTCGATGTATGACGGTGCAAGTGCAACGGCTGAAGCAGCTATTATGTCTGCTGTTCAAACAAAAAGAAATAAAATCCTTTGTTCTGATGGAATCAATCCACAAACAAAAGCTGTATTAGATACTTATCTTCGTTTCAGGGGTTTTGAAATTGAATATGTACCTTTGAAAAATGGAGGAACTGATTTAGCACTTATTCAGGAAAAACTGGATAAGACAGTTGCCAGCGTTATAGTTCAAAATCCAAACTTCTTTGGAGTTATTGAAGAATTATCTGGTTTTGCTGAAAAGATTCATGAAAATAAATCTTTGTTAATTGTATCTGCGGATCCAATCAGTCTTGCAATTTTAAAGAAACCAGCTGATTATGGTGCTGATATAGTAGTGGGAGAGGGACAACAATTTGGTGGATCCCTAGCCTTTGGCGGGCCTTATCTTGGATTTATTGCTTGTACAGAAAAATTAATGAGAAAAATGCCAGGAAGAATAGTAGGCCAATCTGAAGATGTTGATGGAAAAAGAGCATTCGTTCTGACTCTTCAAGCGAGAGAACAGCACATTAGAAGATATAAAGCTACTTCAAATATCTGTTCAAACCAGGCTCACAACGTTTTGATAGCCAGTATTTATCTTACTACTATGGGCAAGGAAGGCCTGAAGGAAGTTGCACTACAAACAATTCAGAAGACAAATTATCTCTATAGAGAAATGTTAAAAATTGATGGATATGAAGAAGTATTTAAAGATAAAAAATATTTTTCAGAGTTTCCAATCAAATGTCCTGGAAATGTAGATGCAATAAACCATGAATTACTCCATGAAGGATTTATTGGTGGTTTTAATGTGGAAAGTGAATACCCAGAATATTCAAACACATCATTATATTGCGTTACTGAAAAAAGAACAAAACAGGAAATGGATGAGTTAATCCAGGTATTAGGAGGGGCGAAATGAGAAAATATGACAAATTAATTTTTGAAATTTCCAAAGAAAAAAGAAAAGCCTATACCCTTCCGGTACTTGATGTAGAAGAAAAAGATATTTCTCAGCTTATTCCTCAGGATATGCAGAGGGATGAGGTAAATTTACCTGAAGTTAGCGAAGTAGATGTTGTTCGTCACTATACAAATCTTTCAAATAAGAACTATGGTGTTGATACCGGATTTTATCCTTTGGGTTCTTGTACGATGAAATATAATCCAAAAATTAATGAGGATATGGCAGCTCTTCCAGGGTTTGCAAATATTCACCCCCTTCAGGACGAGTTAACGGTACAAGGGGCTCTTGGTCTTATGTATGACATGGAAGGTATGCTTTCAGAAATAGCGGGTATGGATGGGTTTACCCTTCAGCCAGCAGCTGGAGCCCATGGAGAACTAACAGGTTTAATGATAATTAAAGCCTATCATGAGTACCATAAAGATACAAAAAGAACTAAAATTATTGTTCCTGACTCTGCTCATGGAACAAACCCGGCAACTGCTCAGTTATGTGGATTTGATATTGTTGAAATCAAATCCGATGCAGAAGGCTCAGTAGATTTAGATGCTTTGAAGGCTGTACTGGGAGATGATATTGCAGGATTAATGTTAACTAATCCCAGCACCTTGGGTTTATTTGAAACTAATATTAAGGAAATTGCCCGTCTCGTTCATGAAGCTGGTGGGTTATTATACTACGATGGAGCAAATATGAATGCCATCATGGGTGTAAGCCGTCCTGGTGATATGGGCTTCGATGTTGTTCATTTTAATCTTCATAAAACTTTTTCAACCCCTCATGGTGGAGGCGGACCAGGAAGTGGTCCGGTTGGAGTTAAAGAAAAATTAATTCCTTTCTTACCATATCCAGTTATTCAGGTTAACGATGAAGATGAGATGTTCGAATTGGATTTTGACAGACCATTATCTATAGGAAAAGTGAAAAGTTTTTATGGAAACTTCCAGGTTATCGTGAAAGCTTACACCTATATTAAAATGATGGGTAGTAATGGATTGAAACAAGCAAGTGAAATGGCAGTTTTAAATGCAAACTATATTAAAGAAGAGCTTAAAGGTATATATGAGCTACCAATTGATAAAGTATGTAAACATGAATTTGTTTTCTCTGGGATAAAAGATTACCATGATGTTACTACTTTAGACATTGCTAAAAGACTTCTTGATTATGGGTATCATCCACCAACAATATACTTCCCTTTGATTATTCATGATGCAATTATGATTGAACCTACTGAAACTGAAAGTAAGGAAGAAATGGATGGATTTATAGAAGTAATGAAATTAATTGCTGAAGAAGCAAAAAAAGATCCAGAACTTCTGAAAAATGCTCCATATACAACCCAAGTTAGAAGAATTGATGAAGTAAAGGCAGCCAGGGATCTTATCCTGAAATATAAGCCGGAATAAAGGAACAAATTATGACTTATGATGTAATTGTAATAGGAGCAGGACCAGGCGGTTATGTAGCAGCAATTAAAGCTGCAAAAGAAGGCCTGAAAACTGCAATTATAGAAAAAGAAAAAATTGGCGGAACTTGTCTTAACTGGGGCTGCATTCCAACAAAGACTTATTACAGGAATGCTGAACTTCTTAAAGATATTAAATCTGCAGATGAATTTGGAATTACTATTCCCGAATTTTCCTTTTCCCTTGAAAAAACATTTCAGCGAAAAGAAGAAGTGGTGGAAAAATTAACAACAGGAATTCGGCAGTTAATTGCAGGCAATAAAATTGATCTTTTTGAGGGTGCCGCAAGTTTTAAGGATAAAAATACAATTCTTGTTAAGACAGAGGGAAATGAAGAAGTTCTTACTGGTAAGAATATAATTATTGCAACGGGATCAAAAACTAATACTCCTCCAATTAAAGGGATTGAACACCCTGAAGTTCTTGACAGTAAAAGCATACTTGAACTTAAGGAATTGCCAGAGGACCTTTTGATTATAGGTGGGGGAGTTATTGGAATAGAATTTGCTGGGATATTTAACTATTTTGGAACTAAAGTTCAGGTTTTGGAATATATGCCGGAAATATTAATCCACGAAGACAGAGAAGTAATTAAAAGATTCCTGCCACTTTTGAAAAAACAAGGAGTAACTGTAAATACTTCCCTTAAAGTTACGGAGGTTATTAAGACTGAAAGTGGCTTTGTTGTAAAAGGTCTGAATAAAAAAGAACAGGAAGTTGAGTTCACTGCTTCTGTTCTTTTAAATGCTGCGGGAAGAGTGGCTGCAACTGATGGATTGGAACTTGATAAAGCCGGGGTTGAATTAGACAGAAGCACTGTCAAGGTTGATAAAAATTATCAGACTAATGTAGAAGGTATTTTTGCTATTGGTGATGTTAATGGAAAAATTCAGCTAGCTCATGCAGCCAGCCATCAGGGAATAGTTGTTGCAGAATATATTAAAAATCCAGATATGGATATTCATGAATCATTAATTCCTTCTTGTACTTTTACTTTTCCTGAAATTAGCAGCATTGGTTTGACAGAGGAACAGGTGAAGGAAAAAGGAATTGAATATAAAACTAATAAATTCCTCTTTATGGCTAATGGCAAGGCCCTGGCAAAAGGTGAAAAAGATGGTTTTGTAAAAATAATTACTGATTCTGATAATAAGATTATTGGAGTTCATATACTTGGACCCCACGCCTCAGATTTAATACATGAAGCAGCAGTGGCAATGAGCAAGAATATGGGTGTAGATGATATTGCTAAAATTGTTCATGCCCATCCAACTCTTGCAGAAGCCTTTGATGAAGCTGTCTTGGGAATAACAGGGAAAGCTATTCATCAAATTTAAAATTTGTTAATTGAAAATGCACATCTTCTTTACCAGAAGGTGTGCATTTTTTGTTAGAATAAGGGTAAGTAATTAAGAACAAAAGGAGGATTTAAAATGAAAAGAAAAATAGCTTCATTATTTTTATTAATATTTTTTAGCTCAATAATTGTTTCCGCTTACTCTGCAACGGACAATGTTATTGTAAGAGTAGGATACCCAAGGCTTGGGCAGAATCAATATGTAGGAACAGTAAGAATTTATGAGTCAGATGCAACAATAGACAGTATTCAGAATGGTGATATCTTTACAATTTTCGTAGATAATGCAGAATTTATGTCCCCTCCAACTCTTACTGAAAGAGGGCGTTTTGACTTAAATGTTATTTCGGGAGGAAATGATGGAGACAGTTACATTACTTATGAGTTTATTCCATCTTCAACTGGAGGAACAGGTAGAGTAATTATAGATTTTGCCTTTGATGATATGAGAGTCCTGGGCGGCGATGTAACAGCAAGAGTCGACAGTGTTCAATCTGGTGTTTCCAGTGGCTACTTTAGTCTTGGGGGTTCTGAAGAAGAAAAAAAACCAGAGCCTGTTGTTAAAGAAGAAGAGGTAAATCTATCTCATCAGCAGTTAACTGAAGCTAAGAAGAAAAAAGTTAATATTCTTGTTCAAAACAATGAATATCAAATTTTGATCCCTAACAAAATGCTTTATGAAAAAGTTTTAGAGGAAGTAATTGAAAAAGAACAAAATTTGAAAATTATGGTTAAGAGAGAAGTTCCTTCAGATATAAAATATTTAACAGATATGTATTCCTTATCCTTTTTTGTAATGGATAAAGATGGAAATGAAAAAAGTAAAATTACAGAATTTGAGAATTCTTTTTATTTAAAAATAAAAGATACTGATGTTAAAGATAAGAGGAATGTAAAGGGAGTTATTACTTCAGAACCAGAAGATAAAATTTTCAATACTCATTATGATGTGAAAAATGATCATATTATTATTCAGGTGAGTGATTATTCAGATAAAATTTCATTGATTAGAAGAAGCAATAACAGAGAATTAGTTTTCAATCAGGATGAATTTGCAGAATTTGAAGGTGAAAATTATCTTCCAGTAAGACAAGTGGCGGATTATTATGGCTGGAATGTAGCTTGGAATCCTTTTACAAGAACAGTTAATCTACAAAAAAATGAAAGTACAATTGAAGTAAAAGATTATATTATTGTTAGAGAACGTTCATATATTTCCGCAGATTTTATTAGAGAAAATTTTTCAGCTCCTGTGTTTGAATTAGAAGATCAAATTGTATTAAAATTTAATTGATTTTCATGTTGATTTTTCTACTTGATTAATATAGTATAAAAAAGAGTCATATTTAAGTTAATTATGACTCATATATCCCCTGGGGGTGATAATATTTATATTAATCAAAGACAGGAACAAATTATTGATATTGTAAAACGTAAAGGCCCAATTACCGGGGAAAAAATTGCCGAACATTTTGAGGCAACCAGAGCTACTATTCGTTCTGATCTCGACTTCCTTAGCCAGGTAGGCTTTTTGGGAGCACGACCCCGGGTGGGCTATTTTTTTAAGGAATCAGAAAACATGGAGTTCTTAATGAAAGGACTGGTAAAGAAAAAAGTTCGTGATTATCATTCTGTACCAGCCTGTATAAGAGAAAATACTTCTGTTTATGATTGTATAGTTCAGCTATTTCTTGAAGATGTAGGAACAATTTTTGTTGTTAATGAAGAAAGATATCTGGAAGGCGTTATTTCCAGGAAAGATCTTTTAAAAGCAACTATTGGTAATACTGACATAAAAAGTTTACCTGTTAGCGTAATTATGACAAGGATGCCTAAAATAATTACTGCTTCAATGGAAGAAAGCCTTGTCAGCATAGCAAAGAAAATAGTAGATAATGAAGTTGACAGTCTTCCTGTAGTAGAAGAAAAATTAGTAAATGGGGAACCAGTCCTGGATGTAATTGCAAGGGTCAGCAAAACAAATATTACAAGAGCATTTCTTGATTTTACCAAGAACCTTTAAAGAAAAGAATATGCTTAAGGGAGGTAAAGGTCATTAATAAAAAAATAGTTTATTTATTATCAGACTCTCTTGGAGAGACTGCAATGCTTGTTGTAAAGGCTGCTATGACTCAGTTTTCCAGTGAAGATACTTTATTAAAGAGAATTCCTTATATTGATGACAAAGATTCTATTGAAGAAATAATTCAGGAAGCAAAGGAACACAAAGCTTTAATTGTATATACTTTAGTAGTAAAAGAATTAAAGCAATATATTAATAAAAGAACAAAAGAAGAAAACATTATTACTGTAGATCTTCTTGGACCCCTTATCAAAGGGATGGAAGATTTCTATGGTCAAAAGCCAGAAAGAACTCCAGGGCTTTTACATAAACTGGATGAAGATTATTTTAACAAAATCGAAGCAGTTGAATTTGCCGTAAAATATGATGATGGGAAAGATCCCAGAGCAATTTTTTACGCAGATATAATTTTAACTGGTGTTTCCAGAACTTCGAAAACACCACTGTGCATCTATTTGGCTCACAGAGGCTTAAAAGTTGTAAATATTCCCTTGGTTCCAGAGGTTAAACCTCCCGAAGAATTATTTGCAAAGAAAAGCGGCAAAGTAATTGGTCTTACAATTAAACCCACATTGCTAAATGAAATAAGAGTTGAAAGATTAAAAACCATGGGACTTGAAAAAGATGCAGATTATGCAAGCTTTGAAAGAATCCTGGAAGAACTGGAATATGCCGAAGGAGTATTAAAAAAACTAGGCTGTCCTGTGATTGATGTTACTAATAAAGCTGTTGAAGAAACAGCAAGTAAAATATTACAAATTTATAACAGGGGTGATTTAATTGACAGGTAAGAAGTATATTTACGCGTTCAATGAAGGGAACAAAGATATGAAAAGTCTTCTGGGAGGTAAAGGAGCAAACCTTGCAGAAATGACTAACATTGGAATTCCAGTACCACCAGGAATCACAATTACTACTGAAGCTTGTATTGATTATTTTAAGGAAGGTAATAAACTTCCTGGTAACCTTGAAGAACAAATTTGGGAGTATATGAAAGCCCTTGAAGAAACACTAGGCAAAAAATTTGGTGATAATGAAGATCCCTTGTTATTTTCCGTAAGATCTGGTTCTGTATTTTCAATGCCAGGTATGATGGACACAGTTTTAAACCTTGGCCTTAACGACCAGGCTGTTGAAGGATTAGCTAAGAAAACAGAAGAAAGAAGATTTGCTTTCGATTGTTACCGCAGATTTATTCAAATGTTTTCCAATGTAGTACTAGATATTGAACATCATGAATTTGAAATTGTACTAGATGCTTTAAAGAATAAAAAGGGTGTTGAACAGGACAATGAACTGGAAGCAGCCGATCTTGAAGCATTAGTTGCAGATTATAAAAAACTTGTTAAAAAAGTTATGAAAAAAGATTTTCCACAAGATCCAAAGGAACAGCTTTTACTTTCAGTGGAAGCAGTATTCAGATCATGGAATAATGAAAGAGCAAAAGTCTACAGAAGAATTAACAAAATAGATGACAATTTAGGAACTGCAGTAAACATTCAGGCAATGGTATTTGGTAACCTTGGCCCAACAAGTGGAACAGGTGTTGCTTTTACAAGAAACCCATCTAATGGTGAGAATAAACTATACGGAGAATACTTAATTAATGCTCAAGGTGAAGATGTTGTTGCAGGTATCAGAACTCCTCAGCCAATTAGCCAGCTTGAAAATGATATGCCTCATGTTTATGAAGATTTTGTTAGAATTACCAAGAAACTTGAAAGTGATTACAAAGATATGCAGGATATTGAGTTCACTGTTCAAGAAGGAACTTTATATATTCTTCAGACAAGAACTGGTAAAAGAACAGTTCAGGCGGCAATAAATATTGCGGTTGACTTAGTAAATGATGGAATTATTTCCAAAGAAGAAGCTCTAATGAGGATTCAGGCTGATCAGCTTGATCAAATGCTTCATACTAGAATTGACCCAGAAGCAAAGCTAAACATAATTGCCAAAGGACTTCCAGCATCCCCTGGAGCAGCAAGCGGACACGTTGTATTCAACGCCAATGAAGCTGAAAAAAGAGGTATTGCTGGTGAAGATGTAGTTCTTGTTAGAACTGAGACAACTCCAGATGATATTCACGGTATAATTCAGGCTAAAGGTATTTTAACAAGCCGGGGTGGAATGACAAGCCATGCTGCAGTTGTGGCAAGAGGCATGGGCAAGCCTTGTGTTTGTGGTGCTGAAACTTTAAAAATTAACTATGCAGATAACTGCATTAAAGTTGGGGATATTGTTATCAACAAAGGTGACTATATTTCAATAGATGGAACAACAGGACATGTAATTCTTGGTGAAGTACCAATGATTGACCCAGAAATTTCAGAGAATTTTAATATTATTTTAGACTGGGCAGATGAAATAAAAAAAATGGATGTAAGAGCAAACGCTGATAATCCAGAAGATGCAGAAAAAGCAAAAGAATTTGGAGCAAAAGGAATTGGTCTTTGCCGTACAGAGCACATGTTTATGGCACAGGACAGACTTCCAATAGTTCAACAAATGATTCTATCTGAGGATCTTGCAAACAGAGAAAAAGCCCTTGAAAAATTACTTCCAATCCAGGAAGAGGATTTTTACGGTATATTGAAATCAATGGCGGGATTCCCTGTGACAATAAGACTTCTTGATCCTCCTTTACATGAGTTCCTTCCTAATTATGAAGAGTTACTTATTGAAGTAACAGAGCTAAGAGTTAGAGGAAATAATGAAGAGCTTAAAAAAGAAAAAGAAGAGCTTCTACGCAAAGTAAAAGAATTAGAAGAAATGAACCCAATGCTTGGACACAGAGGATGTCGTTTAGGAATAAGCTACCCAGAAATTTACAAAATGCAGACGGAAGCAATTTTCAGAGCTTGTGCAAGATTAACAAAAGAGAATGTTGAAGTTCATCCTGAAGTTGAAATTCCTTTGGCTATTTCTTGCAAAGAACTTGAAATTATTAAAGAAATGATTGACCAGACAGCAGTTGAAGTTAAAAAAGAGTTTAATGTAACTTTTGAATATATTGTTGCAGCTATGATTGAGCTTCCAAGGGCAGCTATGACTGCAGATAAATTTGCAGAACAAGTTGAATTATTCAGCTTTGGTACAAATGACCTTACTCAGACAACTCTTGGATTCAGTCGTGATGATGCTGAAGGTAAATTTATGCCAACATATATTGAAAAGAAAATTTTCCCAGAAAGTCCATTTATTGTTCTAGACAGAGATGGAGTGGGAGAATTAATGAAGATTGCAGTTGAAAAAGGAAGAAAAGTAAAACCAGATCTTGAAATTGGAATTTGCGGTGAACACGGTGGAGAACCAAGTTCCGTTGAATTCTGTCACATGATCGGGCTTGATTTTGTAAGTTGTTCTCCATTTAGAGTGCCAATAGCTAGACTAGCAGCGGCACAAGCAGCTATAAATCACAAATAAATAGAAAATTAGTTTTATAGGGTTCCGCAGAGAATTTCTGGTCAGGTCCGAGATAAAACGCACAATTTTATTGTGTACACGGAAGGATAAAAGCCTGGGAGATATTAAACTTATCTCTTAGGCTTTTTTATTGAATTAAGGAGGGTTTTAAAATGTTTAGAGAAATGAGAAGGAAACGACAATTATTATCAGTGACAGAAACAATAAAAATAATGGAAAAATGCACTAATGGAGTTCTTGCTTGTTTAGGAGATGATGAATATCCTTATGGGGTTCCACTTAATTATGTTTATGATAGTGAAAAAATATATTTCCATTCAGCAAAAGCAGGTCATAAGATTGATGCAATTATAAAAAATCCCAAAGTATCGTTTTCGATAGTAGAAAAGGACACTATAATTAGCGAGGAATATACCTCATATTTCAGAAGTGTTATTGCCTTTGGTAAAGCAAGAATAGTAAAGGGTGATGAAAGAACAAAAGCCTTTAAAGCTTTGGTAGAAAAATATTCGGGGGATCAGCCTGAGGTAAAGAAAGAAAAAGAAATTATGGAGTGTACCCATGCCTATGTGATAGCTGTCGATATTGAAAAGATTACTGGCAAAGAAGCTATTGAATTAGTAAAGAGAGAAAGATAATGGAGGGTTTTAAAATGAATTGGATTTTTCTAATTATTGCAGGCTTATTTGAAGTTGGCTGGGCAGTTGGTTTAAAATATACAGAGGGGTTTACTAGAGTTAATCCAACCATTTTTACTGTTACAGGGATGTTAGCAAGTTTCTATTTTTTATCAATGGCGCTAAAAACACTACCATTAGGTACAGCCTATGCTATTTGGACGGGAATTGGTGCTATCGGAACAGTAATTTTAGGTATAGTTTTATTTAATGAGCCTGCAAGTGCAATAAGGTTAATATGTATTGGATTTATTTTAACAGGAATTATTGGGTTAAAAGTTTCTTTTAATGGATAAAGGTATAATATGATAAAATATAACCTGAGGTGAAAATATGACTCGTCAATATTTGGAAGTTCAAGAAAAGAAAAATCTGGCTCCTTATGCAGCATATTCTTCTGAGTCTAAAGGACGTTTTTATGCTGAAGATGAAGATGTTCTAAGAACAGCATATATGAGAGACAGAGATAGAATCATTCATTCAAAAGCTTTTAGAAGGCTAAAACATAAAACTCAGGTGTTTATTGCCCCAGGAAGTGATCATTTTCGCACCAGACTTACTCATACCCTTGAAGTATCTCAAATTGGGAGGACGATTGGTCGTGGTTTAGGTTTAAATGAAGATTTAATTGAAGCAATAGCTCTTGCCCATGATGTTGGACATACTCCTTTTGCTCATGCTGGTGAAGAAGTTTTAAATCGTTTAATACCTGGTGGTTTTAAGCATAATCATAATAGTGTCAGAGTATTAACAAAAATTGAAAGAAAGTCTGATAATTATCCAGGACTAAATTTAACTAAAGAGGTTCTCGATGGAGTGCTTCATCATAGTGGCTTTAATAAAAGTAAGGAGCGGGCAGGTACACTTGAGGGACAGGTAATTCGTTTAAGTGATAAAATCGCTTATGTGCAACACGATATTGATGATGCAATGAGAGCGGGAGCGCTTTCGGAAAAAGATCTGCCCAAAAAAGCAGTTGAATTACTAGGCAGAACCCATGGAGATAGAATAGGCGCCTTGGTTTATGATGCAATTGAGCATTCAAGAGAACTATTGTCAAAAAATGAATTTATAATTACTCCCAGTCCTGAATATAATGAAGCTTTGATAGAGTTAAGAGAATTTATGTTTGATAATGTTTATCTTGGAAATGTGTGTCAAGATGAAAGAACAAAAGCAACTTTAGTTATTGAATATTTGTATGAATATTATTTGAAAAATATTGATAAGCTCCCGGAATTTTACAGGAATATAGCAGAGGAAGAAGGTAAGGAACAGGGAATTTCTGATTATATTTCAGGAATGAGTGATAATTATTGCATTAGCACATTTAAAGATCTTACAATCCCCCGTTCCAATATTAACATATGATTAGTTTCAAAATAATTGTTGATGCAGATGCCTGCCCATTTAAAAATGAAATTATTGATATAGCCAAGAAAAAAAATCTGGAGCTGTACTTTGTTTTCAGCACTTCTCATATTTCCAACTATCCTGAATATGTAAAAAAAGTTATGGTTGATAATATCAAAGAAGCTGCGGATTTAGCAGTAGTTAATTTGGCAAAAGAAAATGATATAATTATAACTCAGGATTATGGACTTGCAGCGATGGTGCTTTCTAAAAAGGCCAGGGTACTTTTAAACAGAGGTCAGGTGGCAGATCATAATAATATTGATCAACTTTTGGCTTTTCGCCATGAAAGTGCTAAAAACAGAAGAAATAGGGTAAGAACAAAAGGTCCTTCTAAAATTACTGAGGCAGATAGAAAACATTTTGTTGAACAGTTGCAAAGAATGATTACAGAAATTTAGGAGTTGATTAAAACGGCTGGGAACAATTTTTTTGAACAGGATAAAATCCAGGAGGTTCTGGACCGTATTAATATAGTAGATCTCATTTCTGGTTATGTAAATTTAAAAAGAATGGGAGTAAACCATAAGGGTTTATGCCCTTTTCACTCAGAAAAAACCCCGTCTTTTGTTGTTTCTGAAACAAAACAAATGTTTCATTGCTTTGGCTGTGGAGCAGGGGGAAATGCTATAAAATTTTATATGGATATAGAAAGTAAAAGTTTTCCTGAGGCCTTAAGGGATTTGGCAGAGAAAAACGGAATAACTATAGAGGAAGTCAATTTAACACCAGAAGAGGATAAAAGGAAAAAACAATATAAAAGATATCTTGCAATAAATAAGTTGGCTGCAGAATATTTTAAGCATTCCCTGCATAATACCCAGGAAGGTAAAAAAGGTCTGGAATATTTAAAAAACAGAAAATTAAGTAATGAACTTATTGAAAAGTTTAATTTAGGCTGGGCTGAAGATAGCTGGCAAAACTTAAAAAATTTCTTGAATAGCAAAAACATTTCGGATGAAGAGCTATATCGCTTAGGTTTATTAAGTAAAAATCAAGATGGCTCCAGGTATTTTGATAAGTTCAGAGGCAGGATCATTTTCCCAATCCAAGATGTTAATGGTAATTATATTGCTTTTGGTGGAAGAATCATTGGAGAAGGTGAACCAAAATACTTAAACTCACCAGATACTCCAGTATATAATAAAGGAAAACATCTTTATGCTTTGAATAATGCGAAGCATGAAATAAGAAAAAAAGATTATGCTCTTTTAGTTGAAGGGTATATGGATGTTTTAATTTGTCATCAATTTGGTATAGAGAATGCAACGGCCTCTTTAGGAACTGCTTTGACACCTGAACAAGTAAAATTACTTATGCGTTTCACAATTGAATGTAAAGTAGCTTATGATGGGGACAATGCAGGAGAGAAGGCTGCAGTAAGAGCTTTTGAGATTCTTGCTGAGGCAGGAATGAAAACTCAGGCTATTCAGTTTCCAGATGGTGTTGACCCAGATGAATATCTTTTAAAATATGGGGCAGAAAATTTTGAAAAGCTAATTGAAAAAGCAGAGCATCCGGTAATTTTTAAACTAGATTATCTTATACCTTCCGGGGAACTAAATATATCAGAAAAAAACAATATTATTGCTCAGGTTTCAGAGGATGTTTTTAAGGTAAAAAGTACTATTTTAAGAGATTACATTGTAAAGCAAATATCTGTAAAACTAGGGCTTCAAGAAGACCTGGTAAGATCAGAATTAAACTTACTTTTCCGTAACAGGAAGAATAGAAATACACAACCAGAAATTAAAAAACCATCACTAAAGGAAAAGAAATATAAAAAAGAACATATTTTTTTGCTTCAAAAAATAAAGGACAATCCAAGTTTAATAACTGAAGTTGAAAAAAGAGGAGGTTCGTGTTTATTCCCGGAAGATCTTGAGGATATCTATATTTACTTTACTAATGGGGATAATCATGATACAATTAAAAATCTGAGAAATTCATATGATGAGCTGGTTTCCGGTATTTTGCTTCATGAATTTGACTACGAAGATGAGAACAAAGCTTTTTTTGAGATTCTGAATAATATGTGTTGTCTCAAGCTGGACAAAGATTTCACTGAGAAACAAAAAAAACTTATGGAGTCAGAAAAAAAAGGCGACCCTAAAGAAGTTGAAGCAATTCTTTTGGAAATGAACGAAATCATAAAAAGTAAAGATCGAATCAGAAAGGGGCTATTTAATTGAAAGAGGAATTACAATCAATTAAGGGATTTTCGGAGCTTTTTGAAAAAGGTAAAAAAGATAAGACCATTACCCAAAAGGAATTTGAAGATAAATTCGAAAAAGTTGACCTTACCCCTGAACAAATTGAAGACATAATGGATTTTTTTACTGATAACGATATAGAAATACTTGATACGGATAAAGAAGCAGAAGAAGAGGTTATCGATTTATCAATACCTGATGGTGTTTCTGTTGATGACCCTGTGCGCATGTATTTAAAAGAAATTGGACGAGTTGACCTGTTAAGTGGTGAAGAGGAAGTAGAGCTTGCTATTCGCATGGAGCAAGGTGATGACGCGGCAAAAAGAAAACTTTGCGAAGCAAATTTAAGATTAGTTGTTAGTATAGCAAAAAGATATGTAGGCAGAGGTATGTCTTTTCTTGATTTAATTCAAGAAGGTAACCTGGGTCTGATTAAAGCTGTTGAAAAATTTGATTACACAAAAGGATTTAAGTTTAGTACTTATGCTACCTGGTGGATTAGGCAAGCAATCACCAGAGCAATAGCCGACCAGGCTCGTACAATAAGAATTCCCGTTCACATGGTTGAAACAATAAATAAACTTGTAAGAATACAAAGACAATTACTTCAAAAGCTTGGCAGAGAGCCTTTCCCTGAAGAAATTGCCAAAGAAATGGATATAACGGAAGAAAGAGTAAGAGAAATTATGAAAATTGCTCAGGAACCAGTTTCCCTTGAAACTCCAATTGGTGAAGAGGAAGATAGTCATCTTGGTGATTTTATAGAAGATGAAGATGCTCTTGCTCCTGCAGACAGTGCTTCATATATTTTATTAAAAGAGCAATTGGAAGAAGTTTTAGAATCCTTAACAGACAGAGAAAAGAAAGTTCTTAGACTTCGTTTTGGTCTTGATGATGGAAAAGCCAGAACTTTGGAAGAAGTTGGCAAGCAATTTGGAGTAACCAGAGAAAGAATTCGTCAGATTGAAGCCAAGGCTTTAAGGAAGTTAAGACATCCTTCCAGAAGTAAAAAATTAAAAGATTATCTTGACTAAAAAATGAAAAAATTATTAATTTTTTTTCTTGACACCAGTTCAGATGCCAGATATAATAACTAATGTTGCTAGGTTAATGGGCCTATAGCTCAGCGGTAGAGCCCCCGGCTCATAACCGGGTGGTCCCTGGTTCGATCCCAGGTGGGCCCACCATTCTGAGCTACAAAAAAAGAGTTATCAATGGGGCGCGTTGGAGAAGCGGCTTAACTCACCAGCCTTTCACGCTGGCATTCACGGGTTCGAATCCCGTACGCGTCACCATAAATATAAGGGCGATTAGCTCAGCTGGGAGAGCGCCTGCCTTACAAGCAGGATGTCGGCGGTTCGATCCCGTCATCGCCCACCAAAGGTCATCAGAGAATTCTCTGATGACCTTTGTTTGTTCCATTTGAAAAAAGGGTATATAAGGAAGCAGAGGTGATATTCTTGGAGAGAAAGAGATATTTCATAATAGGTGTAACTGCATTAATCTTAGTAGTATTGTTAGCGGTTTTTACCTCAGGTGATGAAATCAAAAGTTATGAGCTCAATAAAACAGATTTTAAAGAAACACTCTCAGCTTCGGGAAGAGTAGAAGCAAAAAACAGAATTGACATGATATTTCAAAAAGCTGGAACCATTCAGGAAATATTTGGAGTTGAGGGAGAATTTTATAAAAAAGGTGATCCATTAATAATTCTGGGAAAAGTTGAAGAGGAAAATGATGTTGACAGCAAAAACCTTCAGTTAAGAATGGCACAAAATAATTTTAATGATACAGTGAATCAGTATAAAATTAAAAGTTTGAATTATGAAGTATCCAAAACCAGCTTTGAAAATATTAAATTGATGTACGAAAGAAGTTTGAAACTTTATGAGGCCGGTGGAATATCACAAAAAGAACTTGAAGATTTATTACTGCAAGTTAAAGAAGCGGAAGCCAGAGCTTTAATGGCTGAAATAGAATATCAAAGTTATGCACCAGGAGGATCTGTAAGAGAAAAAGCTTTAATAGACATTCAAAATGCGAAAATACAACTTGAAAAGGCTGAAATTGAAAGAAATAAAAAAATTATATATGCTCCCTTCGACGGGCAGGTTCTTACCATATCCAAAGAAGCTTTTAGTAATGTTCAAATAGGAGAAGTTGGCTTAGTTTATTCTGAAGAAAAATCTTATATTACAACTGATATTGATGAAAGAGATTACCAAAAAGTTAAAGCAGGTCAAAAAGCATTTATACAGTTTTTAAACTCTTCTGAAATACTTGAGGGAACAGTCAGAGATGTTTCTCCTGTAATAGACCGGACTAAAGGTACTATTAAAGTTAGGATAGACCTTGATACTGAAGTAGCCTTAAAAACGGATATAGGGGTAAATGTTGAGATAATAGTAAGTGAGTATGAAGATAAAATAATTCTTCCATCGGAATTTGTTTTTCAAAATCCAGAAAGAATAATAATAAATAATAATGGGAAGGCTCTTGTGATTCCTTTAAATGAATATTACAGGGCTCAGGGCTATTATGTTCTAATGGATCAGGAAATTGAAAACTATCTTGGGAAAAATGTAATTGCAGTGGATTTAGAAGATGGAAAAACAATTAAGTAGCAGAAAGCAGGTATTTCATGAAATTTGAGTTGATGGTTGCCCTTAGATTTTTAAAAGAATCAAAAGGGCAGACTCTATTAATAATGGCTGGAATTATAATTGGGGTTTCCGTTCAAATATTTTTATCAGTATTGATTGGTGGACTTCAAAAAGATCTTATTAACAGTACTGTTGGGGATTCTCCCCATATTTTTATAAGTGCTTCAGAAAACAGACCATCTTCCTTTATTACAACTGGGGAAGGTGGAGTTGTTGTTTCAAAAGTAACTGAAAGCAGAACTTTAAGAAATATAATTTCATATAATCAGATTCTTGAAGATTTAAACAGAGATACACGCTTTTCAGCAGTATCTCCAGTGGTCAATCAACAGGCCTTCGTGACCCGGGGGGGAGTTCAAAGTACGGTTAGTGTTAAGGGAATTGAAATTGATAATGGAGATAAAATATATAAAATTACCCAAAGACTTCTTGAAAAAGAAGGAGAACTAACAGGGAACAATATATATATTGGTATTGGATTATCAGAAAGTACTGGTTTGGAAATGAATTCCATACTTGAGTTAAGAAGCAGTCTGGGGAGTACCGCTTTTTATAAAGTATCTGGTATTTTTGATTTTGAGAACCAGCAATTAAATGATGCTCTAGTATTTATGAATTTAGCTTCAGCACAAAGTTTTTTTCAAATGGATGGAATGATAAGTCACATAGAAATGCAAATCCCTCAAGTTTTCGAAGCAGAATCAATTACAAGAGATTTAAGTAAAAATTATCCAGATTACAAACTTGTATCCTGGCAGGAAAATAACCAGCAACTATTAACTGCTCTTAACAGTCAAAGCAGTTCTTCATATGTAATTCAGTTTTTTGTAATTCTTGCAATTACTTTAGGTATTGCCAGTGTTCTTGCGATAAATGTTGTACAAAAAGGTAAACAGATTGGTATTTTAAAAGCAATGGGAGCAACGGGAGGACAAGCCAGCAGAATATTTATTCTTCAAGGGGCACTTCTTGGATTTATAGGCTCTCTTTTTGGAGTGGTTTTTGGTATAGCTCTTCTAGAAGGCTTTATAATTGGTACCCGCTCTCCTGGTGGAGATGATTTGTTTCCTTTAACTATTGAGCCTGGTGTTCTGCTTTTTTCAGTGGCTATTGCAACTTCAGCGAGTATAATTGCAGCGGCTATTCCAGCAAGAAAGGCGGCTCTTTTAGATCCGATTGAGGTAATAAGAAATGGATAATAGAGAAACTATTTTGCAAGTGAAAAATTTAAATAAAGTTTTTGGAGAAGAAGTGAAAACCCAGGTTCTTTTTGATTTAAATCTTGAAATTAAAAAGGGCGAATTTATGTCTTTAATTGGACCATCTGGATCAGGTAAAAGTACCTTTTTAAATATTTTAGGAGCTTTAGAAAGGCCAACTTCAGGAGAAATTATTTTTGAAGGAAGAAATATTAATACATTAAATGATAAAGATTTAGCAAGATTCAGAAATCAGTATTTGGGATATATATTTCAGTTTCATTATCTTTTCCCAGAATTTTCAGCCTTAGAAAATGTACTGTTACCATATCTTATAAATCATTCTGTAAAGACGCCTGAAATAATAAAAAAAGCAGAAAACCTTTTGGGAATGGTGGAACTATCTGGATTTGAAGATCGTAAAATTAACAAATTATCTGGTGGTCAACAACAAAGAGTAGCCATAGCAAGATCATTTATTAATGATCCCAAAATTATTCTCGCAGATGAACCAACAGGAGCCTTAGACACATCTACAAGCAGAGCAATTATGAAGTTGATGAGAGAATATAATAATGAAAGCGGAACAACTTTTATTATAGTAACTCATGACAGAAATATAGCAGGAAGTACCGAAAGAATTGTAGAGCTTGTTGATGGGAAAATTTCAAAAGATTTTTCACCAAAGGAAATTGGTGAAGCTCAAGCCTGGAAAGAATTGGAAAGACATGCCTGCACAGATTGTGATACACTTGAAAAGTAATTTTTTTGGATTAAAAATATAGGTGGTTAAATTGAAAATATCAGAAAGACTTAAAACAATTAGCAAATATATTATCCCCAATTCCATCACTGCAGATATTGGAACTGATCATGGTTATCTTATTAAATATTTATTAGATGAGAACAAAATAAAAAAAGGATTTGCCTGCGATCTTAATAAAAAGCCTTTAGCTTATGCTGAAAGAAATTTAAGTGAATATATTAATTCTGGGAAGGCGGAACTTCGTCTTGGAAGCGGTCTAAGGCCCTTAAAAAAAGAAGATAATATTCAATGTGTTGTAATAGCAGGAATGGGCGGAAAATTAATGGCTGAAATTCTTGAAGACAGTAAAGATTATTTACAGAATTTAACAAGAATTATTCTTGCTCCAAATGTAAATTGGGAAAGAGTCAGAGAATATGTTACAAATAATGGCTGGAAAATAATTGACGAAGACCTGGTATTGGAGGATAATAAATTCTACCCTGTAATTATTTTTGAAAAGGGAGAAAGTAAAAAGCTGACTAAAGGTGAACTTTTTTTTGGTCCTTTATTAATTCAAAAGAAACATTCACTATTAGATAAGTTTATTGAATTCGAAAAAAATAAACTTTTAAAAAACATATCCAGAATGGAAAAAAGCAAAAATCCAGAAACAAAAGCAGCAATAGAAAAACAGTTGGAAAATTGGGAAGAAATGAGCAGGTGCTTTAATGAGTCTTAAAACATCAGATATTATTAGAAAAATTGAACAATGGCTTCCTGAAAAATATGCAATGAAGGAAGATAAAATCGGATTAATAACTGGTTCCTTTGAAAAAGAGGTTAATAAGATTTTAGTAACCCTTGATGTTAATATGGATGTTATAAAAGAGGCAGTTAATAATAAAGTTGATATGATTTTTGCCCATCATAATCCATTTTATGTAATGCCAGAAACTTTTGTTTCTGACACACCTCAGGGCCGAATCTTAAAAGAGCTTTTAAAAAATGATATTTCTTTATATGTGGCTCATACAAATCTAGATTCAGCTTTTGGTGGCGTAAACGATGTACTTGCGGATATCCTTGGTTTAAAAAATGTATCCAGTCTTGTTACAGGCTGGAAGGAAAGATACATAAAATTCGCAGTAAACGTTCCTTTAAGCTTTGAAGAGAAAATAAGAAAAGCAATAACAGAAGCCGGTGCAGGATACATAGGAAATTACTCAGATTGTACTTTTCACATAGAAGGAAATGGATATTTTATGCCAAAGCAGGGAACAGAGCCATTCCTGGGTAAGGCTGAAGAGTTATCAAAAGTACCTGAAGTGAAAATAGAAACTATTTTAAATATTGAAAAACTAGATAAGGTTTTAAAAGCTATGCTGGAAGTTCATCCATATGAGGAACCTGCTTATGATATTATTCCTTTGTATAATGATGGCAAAAAGACAGGTCTTGGAAGGATTGGTTATATACAAAATCCAATTACTCTTAAGGACTTCCTTGAACTTGTTAAAAAATCCATTGGAGTTAGTGATTTAAAGTATACTGGAGATTTAAATCGTCATGTATATAAAATTGCTCTATGTGGTGGTTCTGGAATGAGTTTCTTTAAAGATGCCTGGCAAAAAGGGGCAGATGTATACCTTACAGGGGATATAAAATTTCATGAAGCTCAAGAGGCAAAAGAATTGGGATTAGCACTTATTGATGCTGGCCATTATGCTACAGAAAAACCAGTTGTTGAAAAAGCAGCTAATTTTTTGTTATTAAATTTTAAAGAAAAAGCTCAAGTTATTATTTCAAAAGTAAATACTGATCCATTTGCGTACTATAAAGGGTAGGAAAATTTTTCCTGTCCTTTTTTGTTTTATAAATTTAATTAATATACAAGGAGAGATTTTAATGGATATTCGTATGTTTTCCCTTCAAAAACTTGAAAAAGAGCATGAAGAACTGGTGAATAATAAAGATCTTGCCAGCTTCAAAAAAGATCTTCAAAAAAGTAAGAAGGAAATTCAAGAAATTATAAACAGCTACAATAATATGAAAGAGCAGCAGGAAATTATTGTGAGAGATTTAAAAAGGATAGAAGATGAAAATAATAGTTTTCTTAGTGAAATACAAACAAAAGAAAAAAATCTTTATAACAACTCTGATGCAGGTTTTAAAGAACTTGAGTCTATGAAAGAAAATATTGAAGAATTAAAAGAACAATACAGGGAAAAAGAAGAGGAACAAATTGAATTAATAGCTGCTTCTGAAGATTTAGCTGAAGGAATTGAAAAAGAGAAAGAAGTTATTAAAGAAAAAAAACAAGAATTTAATGAAGAACTTAAGGAATTTAAAAAACTGGAAGAAATTAATGATAAGAAAATTAAAGAAAAAGAAGTGGAAATTCAGGAAATGATACAAGAACTACCTCCAGAAGTTTATAGTAAGTATCAGGCTGTACAAAAAAAATATCCACTAACCGGAATAGCTGTTCTTGAAGAGGGGAATAAATGTTCATATTGCAGATTAAACGTTTCCGTAGTAAAATTAAGAGAAGTGGAACGAAAAGATATAACCTATTGTGAAAGTTGTTCCAGATTATTAACAGGGAAAAAAGAAGATATTAAGTAAGTCAGATGATCGCTGAAGTAATTCAGAGGAAAGTCCGGACACCATAGGGCAGGGTGCTGGCTAACGGCCAGTGAAGGTGACTTTAAGGATAGTGCCACAGAAAATATACCGCCGGTTTTTCCGGTAAGGGTGCAACGGTGCGGTAAGAGCGCACCAGTGCTTAGGCGACTAAGCTGCTAGGTAAACCCCACTTGGTGCAAGACCTGATAGAGAGGCGTATGGGGCTGCCCGTCCCGCTTCCGGGTAGGTCGCTAGAGGTAGAAGGTAACTTTTATCCCAGATAGATGATCGTCTGAAACAGAATCCGGCTTATAGACTTAGTTAATTTCTTTTTGAAAATATTCTTAAAAAAAGCTTTATTACCAGTGGTGATAAAGCTTTTTTTAAGTGCCTGTTTAATAATTTACATAATATTTAAATTAAACAATTGAAATATTATTAAATAATAATCTATTATTTAGGGTATAGAAAATTAAATGGAGGAATATAATTTTATGAAAAAATATTTATTAGTACTTATTATTTTATCATTATTAATTTTTACAGGATGCTCAAAAGAAAAAGAAAAACCAGAGGAAAATAAACCTGATGTTCAGCCACCTAAACAGGAGGAAACTCAAAAGGAAGAGCCTAAAGAACAAGAACCTGAAAAAGGTGAAACTCAAGGTTCAAAAATTGCTCAGTTTCCAGAAGCTGCTCAAGGCAAATTCACTGACTTGTCAATTACCTTTAATGACAGCAGAGAGAAGGTAATTAGAGAACTTGGGGATCCAGATGAAATAACAACATGGCAGGGGTCAGAGTTATACATTTATAACAATATTGGAATCTATATAGACCCTTCAGATGAAAAAGTTACAGGTTTGACAGCAGGGGAAGGATATCGCACATATGGAATAAAAATTGGCATGACTGGCGATGAAATTAAACGTGTATTAGGGGAACCGGACTACGAAGGTGAAAATCTTGAAAGTGGTGCCTCTGTCCTTGAATATGAAGCAGGAGACTATGTAGTGGAAATTTCTCTTGACTCAGAAGGTAAAAAATCTGCGGGAATAACACTATACAGCTACAACTATTAATTAATGGAGATGATAAAATGAGTATGAAAAAAGTAATGATTATCGAAGACGATGTAAATATCAGCAAACTCCTTAAATTGTATCTGGAAAAAGAAGGATTTTTATGTACAAGTTACACTAATCCTATTGAAGCATTGGAAAATTTCGAAAAAGAAAATCCAAATATTGTTTTACTTGATATTATGCTTCCAGAAATGGATGGGTATGATGTATGTAAGAACATCAGACAAAAAAGTAATGTTCCAATAATTATGCTCACAGCAAAGGGTGAAACTTTTGATAAGGTTCTTGGTCTTGAGCTTGGTGCAGATGATTATATTGTTAAACCTTTTGAGCCTAAAGAAGTTCTTGCAAGAATTAAGGCAGTAATTAGAAGATTTGGCGAAAAAGCTGTACTAAATGATGAAAAGATTATTGAACTTCCTGATATTGTAATAAATATGAACAACTATACAATAAACTATCAAGGAAAAATTCTTGAAATTCCTCCAAAAGAAATTGAACTTTTACATTTTCTTTCAAGTAATCCAAACAAAGTTTTTACAAGAGAGCAATTGTTAAGTAATGTTTGGGGTTATGATTATGAAGGAGAAACAAGAACAGTTGACGTTCATGTAAAAAGACTTAGAGAAAAGTTTGAAGGAAATATAAATTGGGAAATAAAAACAGTCTGGGGTATAGGTTATAAATTCCAGATAAATGCGGGGTAATAAATTGAAACGGTTTTTTTCGAAATTTCTCATTTTGAATTTGCTTATAATATTTTTAGCCTTTTGGGTTTTTAATCATTATATAGTAAATGAAATGGCAGATTATCTGATAGAAAAAAAAGAAGAGGATCTCATTTCACAATCTCAAATTGTAGAAAGAGAATACCAAAAATTTTTAAGTGATGGAGTTCTTCGCTATGAAGATCTAATATCAGAACTCGATGCCATGGAGAGATTTTTAAATACAAAAATAGGATTTTCAACCAGAAGCGGCGGACTTTTTGCCGCTTCTATAAACTATTCTCCTGAAAGAACAAGTAAATATTTCACAGTTGAGGATATTGCTAATGTTTATGAAGGAAATATAGTAATTAAAAAAAGTAAAAATTTTACTAAAGACGGGGATAATTTTTTAGTCTTAGGCTATCCATTGAGTTTTTATGATAAAACACACTTTGCTTTGATTATGGATGCCTCTTTCCCTGAAATTGAAGCAACAGTATCTAAAATAAACAGCATTAGTCTATACGCAGTATTATTTGTAGCTTTAGTAATTTTTTTAGTAAATTTTTACAGTATTAGAAGACTTAGCGATGGTATAAATAAAATTAACAAAGGAATAAACGAAATAACTAAAGGGAACTACGAGGAAACTATTAGTTTATATAAGAATGATGCTCTCGGAGATCTGGCAAGAAGTTATAACAGTATGACAAAAGATTTAAAAAAATATGAGGAAATGAGAAAAAATTTCGTTTCTAATTTGAGTCATGATATGAGAACTCCTTTAACATCAATTACAGGGTTTATACAAGGAATTAAGGACGGAACCATAAAAGAAGAGGACAGAGATAAATATCTTGATATTGTTTTAGATGAATCAAAAAGACTTATAAAAATGACTAATGATGTTCTTGATTTATCTAATATACAAGCTGGCGGAATGAAATTTAACATGGAGCCTTTTGACTTAAATGGTACTGTTTTAAATGTCCTTGAAAGTTTGGAACAAAGAATTATTGAAAAGGAAATAGATTTGCAGGTTTCCCTGCAAGAAGGCATGTTTTACGCTTATGGAGATGAACTTAAAATCCAAAGAGTTATATATAATCTTGTGGATAATGCTTTAAAATTTTCTCATTCAAAAGGAACCATTGTATTAAAGACTTTTACCAAAAATGAACTAATATTTTTTGAAATAGTAAATTTTGGAGAAATTATATCTCTTGAAGAATTGCCTTTAGTATTTAATCGCTTTACAAAGCTTGATCAATCCAGAGGGAAAGAAAAAATGGGTTCTGGTCTTGGCTTGTCCATAGCAAAAGAAATATTAAAAGGACACGGTCAGGATATTTATGTAGAAAGTTCTCAAGAAACAGGTGTAGTATTCACTTTTTCTTTAGCACAATGTAAAAAGCGACTGAAATAAGAAGGAGAAAAAAATGTCAGAAATTAACTTAGAAAAGAAAACAGAGAAAAATCCATTATTTACTATAAAAAACATAATAATTATTTCTCTAATAGTGGCATTATCTGCTTTTTCCTTTGGCCTTGGTCTGGGAGCTGCCCGGCATTTTTTTACTGAGAAAGAAGAGAATACAGAAGAAAGAGTAATTGAGTATGACTCTGGTGATACAAATATAAGTTATATTTTTGAAGACGTATCTAAATCAGTAGTATCAATAACAAGCACAGAAGTTTTTAGAGATTTTCTTTCTAATAATTATTCAAGAACTTCCCAGGGATCTGGGGTAGTAATAGATGATGGAGAAGATAGTATTACCATTCTCACAAATTTCCATGTAGTAGAGGGAGCGGCAAAGATTCTTGTCCTTCTGGAGGAAGAAACTGAGGCCGAAGGAACACTCTTGGGTTATGATGAAGAGTCTGACCTTGCATTCCTTTCCGTCAAAAAAGAAAATATACCTCAAGGAGTTTTATTAAATATCAAAGAAGCTAAACTAGGAGACTCTGAAAAACTAAAAGTTGGTGAAAAAGTACTGGCGATTGGCAGTCCCCTTGGGTATAAAAATACTGTTACTGACGGAATAATTTCTGGACTTCAAAGAAATTTAAACTTTTCAGACAGACGTTTAAAACTAATTCAAACCAATGCAGCAATTAATCCTGGTAACTCAGGTGGAGCTCTTGTGAATATGTCTGGAGAAGTAATAGGTATAAATACAGTGAAGATAGCAGGGAGTAATCTGGAAGGCTTAGCCTTTGCTATTCCAATTAATCATGCAAAAGAAATATATGGAGAAATACTTGAAAAAGGTTATGTATCAAGACCATTTCTTGGAATAATTGGCAGTGAAGTTATTAATGAGAATAATAACGATGAATATATGGCCGGTGTTCTTGTTAGAGGTATAGTTGAAGAAAGCGCAGCAGGAGAAGCGGGAATCATTGAAGGTGATATTATAATTAATTTTAATGAAAATGATATCCTGGATATGGAAAGTCTTATGAATGCTATTGAAGAAACAAAAGTAGGAGATGAAGTAAAGGTAATTGTTATCAGGGAAGAAAGTCAACGAATTGAGTTTGTTGTAACTATGAAAGAAAGAAAATAAAAAAACAGGGGGGACAAATAAAACAATGTTTGTCCCCCTTATTTTCTGTGTTCCAAGTGTTCTACCCCTTGAACAATAATTGATGAAACATGTTCATCATCAAGAGAATAAAATACTTGTTTACCAATTTTTCTATTTTTAACAATTTTATTTTGACGAAGTATTTTTAACTGATGGGAAATACTAGATTGACTCATTTCTAACTCAGCAGAGATTTCATTTACGCAAAGTTCTGTATTCATTAAAGAAAAAATGATTTTAAGCCTGGTTGAGTCTCCAAAAAGTTTAAAAAAATCAGATAAATCATATAAAAATTCATCACTGTGGGGATTCTTATTCATAAGGACCTCCTTCAAATTATTCTTTCTATATTGTACCTTTACTGTTAAAATATTTCTATAGGATATCCTTGGGAGGTTTTACAAATGCCAAAACAAATAGTTATTATTGGTGCTGTTGCTGCAGGAATGAGTGCAGCAAGTAAAATAAGAAGACTCAACCCGGATTTTGAAATTAATGTTTATACTGATGAACAATATATTTCATATGCAGCTTGTGGGATACCATATTATTTAAGTGGAATGACAAAAGATATAAGTGATCTCATTGCAAGAACCCCAGAAGAATTTGCAGCACAAAATATTAATGTTCATATGGGGTATTTTGTAGAAAAAATAGTTCCTGAAGAAAAAAAAGTAGTTGTAAAAGGGCAAGATGAATCCTTTGAAAAAAAATATGACAAACTACTTATTGCTACAGGAGCAGGTGCCAGAAAGATTAATTTTAAAAATGGAGATTTAAAAAATATCCATACCTTGAGAAACTTAACTGATGGTATAGAAATAAAAAAAGTTATTGATAAAGGTGTAAAAAAAGCTGTAATTGTTGGGGCAGGATATATTGGCGTAGAAATGGTAGAAACATTTAAAAGGCTTGGAATAGAAACGACAATAATAGAAGCTGGAGACCGGGTTCTAGGAAATTTTGATGAAGAAATATCTGAAGCTGTCAGAGAATACATTGATAGTGAAGGGATTAAGGTATTTCTAAATGAAAAAGTTACAGGTTTTGAAGGGGAAAATGGAGTAGTTAAAAAGGTAATTACTGAAAATGCTAGTCATGAATGCGATTTGGTAATACTTACCTTAGGTTCTGTTCCTAACTCAAAACTTGCAGAAGAAGCAGGTATTGAACTTATTGAAGGAAAAGCTATAAAAGTTAATCAGTATATGGAAACAAATATACCCGATATATATGCAGCAGGAGATTGTGCCAGTCATTATCATGTAGTTAAAGAAAAAGATGTCTATATTCCTTTAGGTACAACTGCAAACAAGCAGGGAAGAATTGCCGGGAACAATATGGCAGGGGGAAGAGAAGCTTTTTCCGGAATTGCAGGAACAGCGATAACGAAAATAATTAATATGGGCGTAGCCCGTACGGGTCTTTCTAAAAAGGAAGCAATTGCTGAGGGCATTCCAGCGGAAGAAGTTATTATTGATTCTATGGATCTTGCAAGATATTATCCTGAGCATAATCCTGTAAAGGTAAAATTAATTGGTTCAAAAGAATCAAAAAAATTAATAGGTGCTCAGATTATTGGGCAGAATGCTTTTGCTAAAAGAATAGATGTCCTTGCTTTAGCAGTTCAAAATGGAATAAAAGTAGAAGACCTGGCAGATACAGACATGGCTTATGCTCCTCCTTTTGCACCTGTTTGGGATCCATTTTTGATTGCAGCTGGGATATTAAAAGATAAGTTATAAAATAAGAGGAGGAAGTAATTTGTTTGGGAAAAATCTTGTTATTGAATTAAAGTTTGACACCCATGATTTGCTATATATTATTAGTGATTTCTTAAAGTCTAATGGGATATCCCATTTTAATAATATTGAAGGAAACAAACTTCGTGGATATGGAGACGCAGGAATGGGCGTTTTCGAAATTGAGAAAAGAGTCGACAGAGATAAAATTCTAAAATTATTTGTTGAGGCTAATTCTCCAGTGAGTGCAGATATTCTTGAAAATCTTATAGATGCAGCCTTGGAACATATTGAAGAAAATAAGCTATATGAAAGAATAGTTGTAATTGATGAAGAAAATGAGATAGAGGAAATTCATGAAGATCAGGATAAGTGTTTACATGATTTTCAATTAGTTAAAGAAGATGAATTGTTTGGAATGGAAGTAAATGTTTATATGTGCAGCAAATGCCAAAAAATTGAATTTTACAAAAAATAATCAGGGAGGTTTCCATTTTGAAAAAAATCCTGCTAATACTACTAATAATTATGGTTGCTTTAACTGGATGCTCAGGAAAAGCAGCTGCAGAGGGTAAAAATGATGAACCAGAAGTTAAACCAGAGGAAATAATTCCTGAAAAAGAAGTTTTTGTAAAAGAGTTTGAAGGAAGTTTTATTGTATCTGTAGATAATCACATTAAAGCATATCCCCAGTCTGGACTTGATAAAGCCGATCAGGTTATTGAATTATTAGCAGAAGGTGGAATTACCCGTTTTCTTGCTTTTTATGACTCTTATCATGCAGAAAAAATAGGACCTGTAAGAAGTGCCCGCTATTATTTTGTAGAAATTGTTAAAGGATATCCTTCAGCCTTTGCTCATGCGGGAGGTAATACAGATGCATTAAATCTTGTTCCCTATCATAAAATTATGGATTTAGATGAAATATATAATTCAGGTGCTGCTTTCTACAGAACGAAAGACAGAAAGCCACCTCATAATTTATATACAACAACAGAACTAATGTTAAAAAATGCTAATGCAAAAAAGTATCCAATAAAATCTCTGGAAGGACTTCCAATTGGAGAAGTTTCTGGGGGCAGCAAAGTAGACATAATAGATATCCCATATTCAAAAAAATCATCATATTACCATGTTGTTACATATATGTTTGAAGACGGAAAATTTTGGCGCTATGTAAATGGGAAAGCTTTTGAAACCGATCAGAAAGTTAAAATATTTGCAGATAATCTGATTCTTATGGAAACACCAACCAGAACAGTTGTTAAAGAAGAAGTTCAGTCAGAAATGAATGTTTTTGGTTCAGGTAAAGCAGTATTTTTTATTGATGGACTTTCCTACGAAGGAACCTGGGAAAAGGCAAAAGCGGCTGATCCTTTCACTTTCCAATATAATGGAGAACCTATGAAATTCAAGGAAGGAAAAACATGGATTCAAGTAGTTCCTAATTTTTCAGAAGTAACATTTAAAGCAAAAGAAGCCGTTGCATCTCCATCTGCTCCTGCTGCTACAGCTTCAAAATAAAACTAATGACATGTTTAATGAAAAATTAAGCATGTCTTTTTTATTAAATACTAGTAAAAACAGAAGGAGGAAAAATAATGAAAAAAATGGATAAAATGCATTCCGGAGGCCACAGCCATAATCATAGTAAAGATTTTAA
>RZYW01000060.1 GCA_009930175.1 Clostridia bacterium | reverse complement strand
AGGGTATTAAAATACTCCAATCTTGATTCTTTTTTTATCGATATTGGTAAAAAACCATTTTTCATAAGCTGATAATTCATTATTAACCTTGCGGTCCTTCCATTACCATCAACAAAAGGATGTATCCTGACAAATTCAGCATGTGTCCAAGCCGCCAATTCAATTTCATTGGCAAATTTTTTCTCTAATAAATCAAAATAAAAATTTTTAATATAAACGTCAACATTTCTGTAGATTCCGCCCGGAATAATATTTTCCATTAAGATATTGTGTATATTTTTAATAATTTCTTCACTTAGAATAAGATCTTCTGATATACATTTCTTAATATATTGATAAGCTTTATTATGGTTAATAACTTCGTATATTTCTCTTAAGTGTTTTCCCCCAACAGACAAACCTTCCTCTATAACTACCTTAGTTTCAAGGAGGGTAAGAGTATTCCCTTCTATCGCTGTGGAATTATGAGTATACTCTAACTCAAAGGATTGTATATAGCTTTTGACAGTAGCTTCCGGCAGGTCTTTTTTTATCTTTTCATAATCCATTTTCTTCTTCAGCAATCTTTGGTAATCCAACCTTCTCACCCTTTAAAAAGATATATTATCTTGCCTTATAAACTTATTGTATACTAATCCTAAAGAAAGCTCAAAAGCAATTTAACTGTATTTTTAGGAGGAACTATTTTGAAAAATAAAATTATAAAATTACTTAGTTTTATTCTAATCTTATTATTTTTTTCTGTTCCAGCTTATTCAATTAATGTTTATATTGATGGAGAGTTGCAAAGTTTTGAAGGAACAATCGTAAATGACAGAACCATGGTTCCAATGAGAGGTATTTTTGAAAAGCTGGGGGCAGATGTTCAATGGTACTATGAAACTCAGACAGTTACCGGAAAAAAAGATAATGTTTCAGTCACTCTGAGAATTGGAGATCCAGTGGCTCAAATTGGTTCCGAATCTTATACTCTTGATGCCCCACCATTAATTATTGACAGCAGAACTATGGTTCCTCTCCGCTTTATTTCAGAAAGTCTTGGAAGTGAAGTATATTGGAATGGTTTTACAAGAAGTGTAGAAATATTCTCTGATTCTTTTGAAAAGCTAAGCCCTGATAATCTTAGTATCGGAATGGCATTAGCTCAGGCAGAAAATATTCTAGGCACTCCAAAAAATATTCTCATTGGCCCTGCGAATACCGAACTAAGATCTTATCACAACAATTACTCTGACTACTATCTTGTAAGCTACAAAGATAATCAGATTCACTATATTTTTACCAGTCAAAAGGGCTCGGAATTTGACGGCGAGAAAATAGGGGAAACCTATAAAGGTATTAATAACAACAATATATTCAGCAAAGGGAGTTTAACCGCAACTTTTAGTTCTTCAGATGACAAAAAAATATCCATAAAGGATAATGTTGCAAAAATCTTCTATCTTGATATCCATGATAATAATAAGGTGAGAGGTGTGCGGATTATTTCTGCAGAGTCTTTATTAAGTGATATTGTTATTCTTAATTACAATATCCGCTACTCTAATCCTGCTGATATACCTAAAGTCACTCCCTATACTGGAAATGGCAATATGTCTGAAATCGAAAAAACACAGTCTTCTCTTCACTTTGAGCTGGATAATACAGCCAGAATAAACCATGGGCTAAACCCTTTTTACTGGTACGGCCAGTTGGCTGAAGTTGCTTATCTTCACAGCAAAGATATGGCTGACAATAATTACTTTAGCCACACTTCCCTCTCAGGAAAAAGTCCCTTCGACCGTATGAGGGATGGAATGATTGGCTTTATTATTGCTGCAGAAAATATTTCCTGGGGTGAGGGCTATTATGATGCCATTGAATCTCACCATGGATTAATGAACAGCCTTGGGCACAGAAAGAATATATTAAACCCCGAGCTAAAGGAATTAGGCATCGGGGCAAGTTATAATGATGGATTATATATTACTCAAAATTTTATAAGTCGCTAGATTAAAGAAATTAATTTCCTTTTCCGTCTTCAGCAACTAAATGTTCAAATTTTTCACCATCAGATAGTTCCCAGGTAATTTTTTCCTGGGGAATTCCTTCCGGCAAAATTGTTTCTAAAATAATAGTTTTATTTTCAACTTCTTCAAGTTGATTAATAATCTCTTCTTCAATTAGCTCCATTTTGTTTTCGTCCCAGGAGAGAGTAAGATTTGTAAAATCGAAAATCTTTCCTGCGACGGAAATTTCCAAATATTCGCCGGAACCAGCGCCCTGAAGGATTATAGTCTCTTTATCCTTCATACTTTCAGGTGGCTGGTAATATGAGCGAATTGTGACAACAGTATCATCCTTCTTATTGGAATCGCATCCACTTAAAGCAAATATTTGAAGAAAAATTAAGGCAAAAATTAATGTAACCTTCAATAATTTTTTCATATTCCTTCATCCTACTTTTTATATTTTGGTCTTCTGTTTCTTACCTGGGAATTTTTGACTGCCAGCTTTTTTGCAGGTTGTGCAGCTTTTATCTCTGGTGGCATTTCAATTAAAGGAAAAGGATGCCCTTCCACTACAGGTAATGTTTTTGATATCAACTTCTGAATTTCCTTCAATAAAGGTTTTTCTTCCTGATCACAGAAAGCAATAGCTATGCCCCCAAGTCCAGCCCTGCCTGTACGTCCAATTCTATGAACATAGGTTTCCGGAACTTCCGGAAGATCAAAGTTAAAGACATGGGATAACTCATCAATATCAATTCCTCTGGCTGCAATATCTGTAGCAACCAGAACTCTTGTTTTTTTAGCTTTAAAGTTGTTTAATGCAGCTTGTCTTGCATTTTGAGACTTGTTTCCATGAATAGCCTCTGCGGGATTTCCTGCCTTAACTAAGGCTTTAACAATTTTATCTGCCCCGTGCTTGGTTCTTGAAAAAACCAAGGCCGACTGAATCTCTTTGTTTTTTAACAATTCAATTAACAAGGCTGTCTTGTTACTCTTATTAACAAAATATACTTCCTGTTTAATTATATCTACTGTAGATGATACTGGGGTTACTTCAACCTTTATTGGATCTTTAAGCAAAGTACTGGCTAGCTTTCCAATTTCATCAGGCATTGTTGCTGAAAACAGCATTGTCTGCCTTCTATCTGGGATATATTTAATAATTCTTTTTACATCAGGAAGCATTCCCATATCAAGCATTTGATCTGCTTCATCTAAAACGAAATATTTCGCAGTATTTAATTTTACAAAACCCTGATTAATTAAATCCAAGAGTCTCCCGGGTGTGGCAACAAGGATATCTATTCCAATGCCCAGAAACTTGGTTTGAGGATTTTGAGACACTCCTCCATATATAACTAGTGATTTTAATCCAAGATTTCTTCCATAGGCTTTAAAGCTGTCATTAATTTGTATGGCAAGCTCCCTTGTTGGGGCTAATATTAAAGCTTTAATTTGTCTTTTTCCTTTTGTGTTAACGGGTTCTTTTGAGATACCTTGTAATATAGGAATGGCAAAGGCTGCAGTTTTTCCTGTTCCTGTTTGAGCGCACCCTAATAGATCCTTTCCTTTTAAAAGAAAAGGTATCGCTTTAACTTGTATTGGTGTGGGATTCGTATACCCCTCAGTTTTTAAAGCCTTCTGAATAGGCTCACTTATTTTTAATTCTTCAAATAACAATTACATTTCTCCTTTTGGTCCATATGGACATTTTTATTACTTATATCATTATACAGCTTATTCTTAAATAATAATATTATTATAAAAAAACGCCCCTTTATCAAAAATAAAAGGACGCATCGTATTTTATCTCTATTTTTTTCCATTTCCTCTTCCATTATTACTTTTACTCTTACTGTTTTCCTTACTCTCAGCAAACTTTTCTGACATTCGTTCTTTCTTAACTTCAAAATTAATGTCTTTTACTGCTTTTGTTGCCCATAATTCAAGTTCAATTTCTTCTTTACTTATCTCCTGTAATTTCTCTAATAAACGCATTTTACCAGGAGTAATGCCGTATTTTTCAGCATTTTGAAAACGTAAGAAATTCGGATGATCACTATCTATTTCCTCCAAGTTTTCTTGTATATCATCTAATTCTTCTTTATATTTCTCTAACTCTTCTTCTAATGCTATTTTTTCTTCTTCTGTTAATCCTGATTCTTCATTTGCTAATATTGCTTCTAACTCCTCAATTTTCCCTTCAAGCTCTGCTATCTTATCTTCTACCGGTTCTTCTATTTCTTCTAATATTTCCTGAATATCTGCTAAAGCGCTTTGATTTTCTGCTAGTTTTTCTTCTAGTTCTTGTCTTTCTTCTTCAGTAAGTTCTGACTCTTGGTCTGCTAGAAGAGCTTCTATTTCTTCTATTTTCCCTTCAAGCTCTAAAGCTTCTATTTCAAGAGCTGCATTTTTTTCTTCAATTAAAGTGTCTGTCATTTTTTCATAGTGATTTTTTAACTCTAAATTTAAAAGTTCTAAATCAGTTTCCTTTTGTAAACGTTCTTCTGTACTCAAGTCAGAAGATTCTAATTGAGATTCTAATTCTTCTATCTCCTTTTCTTTTGTTCCAATCATTTCAATTAATTCATCTAAGGTCAATATTTCCTGAACTTCTGCCTCACTAGTAATTGGTTCTTCTGCGTAAGCGAAAAAAGCTATTGAACTCACAAAAATAATCAGCATAAACATTGAAATTCTCTTTTTCATTACTACACCTCCATTTTTATCCAATAAATGCAAAAAGTCTTTTACCATAACCGTAAAAGACTAAAAGTTTTACTTTTATCGGTAACTGGCTGCCATTCCACAATTGGGATTAGGCCCTATAGCTTTGCGTCCTAGTTTTTCAACTAGTTTGCCTTTTTCATTTTTCTTTATGATATCTAAAAATTAATGGTATAGCAACAAATCAAAATTAAAAGAGTCTATTTCCCTAAATTCAAATTAGTTATAATCTATCATAACTTCCTCTGTATCGTTAAAAATTTCCGGGGCAAATTCTTTCATCCCTGTCTTTTCCCAGAAAGATAATTTTTCATGCTCTGTAAAGTATTTCATTGGAATAGGATGAGTTCCCACTACAACTGGAATTTTATAACGGCTTTCGATAAACTCTTTAAAGGCCTTGATTCTTGGGCAGGGAGGATAGCCAACTACAAGTCCAGTTGCAAGATGAATTGCCTGGGCTCCGTTTTTTATCATTTCTTCAGGGACATATTCAACGTTCCCCCCCGGGCAACCTCCGCAATTAGAGTACCCAACAACCTGGACTTTCTCATCTTTTGGATAAACAGAAAAACCGCCAACCCGCTCCTCTATTGCTCTAAAACATTTTCCACCACCGCAGCTCTGATACCTTGCACAAATAATTATTCCGATCTTCTTCATCTCAACACCCCATTTTAATTTCGGTATTATCATGGGTTAATCATAACTTTATTTTATGACATATGTCAAATAAATAGACCCTGAATTTCTCCAGGGCCTTGGCTTACTTTTTAATTTTCTTTTGTATCTCTTCTATCATTTTCTCTGCTTCTGATCTTGTAACCTCATATTTATCTTTTACAACATCTGCAAGCTTATCAAAATCGTCTTTTACCTTTTCCAGGTCTTCCTCTTTAATTTTGTCCCATTTCTTTTGAATTTCAGTTTTGGTTTTATCCCAGTCTTTTTGAGCTTCTTCAAATTTCTTAGATACTTTTTCTGCCTCGGCTTTTGCCAATCCGTACTTTTCCTGGATGATTCCCGTTAATTTGGTATAGTCTCCCTTAATTGACTTTAAATCGTCATCCGTAATTTTTCCCCATTCTTTCATCAAGTCACCTTTTATTTGCTTTACTTTTCCAGTAAAACTTTCTTTGTTGAACATGATCAGATCCTCCTTCATTATTATGGAATATATTTACCCTATAATGAGGAAAGTAAACTTTTTATTTTTTAGAAAAGATCACAAATCTTTTTCACAATCTTTTCTATTTTTCCACTAGAAATTTTTCCATACTTTTTCAAAATTATCTCTTTCGATAAAGTATATATTTTATCTGTTCTTATGCATGAGATAGTTGGTATCTTACCTTCACTCATATCTTCATTATCAAAAATTTCTTCATATTTTATTCCTCTAATATTTGATGTTACTGCTGCTACTATAATATCTTCTGTTTGAGAATTGTAAGTATCCTTTGATATAACAACAACGGGCCTCTTCTTAACAGATGTTAAATCCGTAAAGGGTATCGGAACCAGTAAAATATCACCCTGGCTATACATCATTCCATACCTCATCATCAATCTTATTATCCCAAAATGAAGTGCTTGAAAGACTTGCCTTTTGAAGTTCAAAATGATCTGATTTATTTTTCTTAGACTTCAAATATTCTATATAATCAATAACTTCAGGTAAATCTCTATCTGACAATTCAGATATCAACTTATGAATATAATCCTTTGCTGTATTCATACTAATCATCCTCTCTATATTGACAAAGCTTTTTTAGTAAATACTTGCATGTTAATTATACAATAGGTCAATTTTAATGTCACTTATTGGCTGACTGGGATTCACATATGTGTTGAAAATACTTACGGAATAGTGCAGATGAGGGCCTGTTGAAAATCCTGTGCTGCCTACGGTTCCGATAACATCCCCTTTGCTTACGGTATCTCCTGCTTTAACATTCATTGTATTTAAATGGTGGTAGGATGTGAATAATCCCAAACCATGATCAATAACGATTATATTCCCTGGTGAAAGAAGTTCTGATGCAGCCAGAGTTACCTTACCGTTATTTGTAGCTAATACTGGGGTTCCCAAGGGTGCGGCTAAATCAATGCCTGAATGCCTGGATGATGAGAGTTCTTTGTTGATATACCTCATCTGGGCAAAATCTGTTGTAAGCCTCCCGGAAGTGGCCTTAATGAACTCACCTTCCCAAAGCTTTTTCGGGTCTGATATTTCCCTTGCCGGCTTTACAATTTCAACAAATTCTCTGATTGCTTCATCATTGCGGGTAGACTGACTCAAGGATTCCGAAACAGTTAGATACTGTGTTTGAAATTTCTTGCTTTTTATAATGAAAGTTCTGGTGATGCTATATTCATCTACTTCCCCTTTATTGAAAGTAACATTTAAATCATGATCTCCAATCTTTGCATATAAATCAATTGGCAGTAATGCAATATAACTATTCCCATATTTAAAAACTTTTTCTTTTACTTTTACAGCATCAGTATGAATGCTTACCGTATCATTTTCATTTAACTTCTCGATTTTCAGGGCTAAAATATTCCCCTGGTAATGTTCTGATGTGGTTATTGTAAAATCTCCAGGATGGCTTTTTAAACAAACAGAAGGTGATGGTACTTTTCCTTCCCTGTCATAAAAAGATTGGCTGCTAATAGTTACAGTCTGGGTTTCATTCTCCCATCCCACCTCTGCTCCAAAAGCTTCCAGTACTGCTCTCATTGGGATAAAGGTTCTGCCCCCTCTAATTGTTGCAACAGTATCATTGGAGATTTGCTGTCCATTTTTTACGATATAGTATTTTCCAATTGGTACTTGGACTGTAGCATTATCTTTTTTTATAATCACCGTCTGTGTACCTTGATTCCAGGTAACTTGGGCGCCTAGGGATTCCATAATATTCCGCAGAGGCACTTGAGTCCTGTTTTTGGAATCAATAAAAGGTATCCCCGTATGACCACAAAATTCAATCTTGGCATCATCTATTTTAATATCTACCCCATAAGC
>RZYW01000167.1 GCA_009930175.1 Clostridia bacterium | reverse complement strand
CAAATATTTTTAGTTTTTTCTTTAGGAATAAAATTTAGTTCCAGTCGCATATTCATTCCTTCTGCGAGTCTTTTTATCATATTTAAACTTGGATTTCTAGTTCCGTTCTCTATTTTACTTATATCAGCCTGATTAATTCCAGTTAAAACAGAAAGTTCCTTTTGGGTCAAATGCCTGCTGTTCCTGGCTTCAACAATAGCTCTAATAATTTCAAACTCTGGTTGCAGTTTTTCATATTCATTCCTAAATTCTTCATTTTCCATTTGTTCATTAATATAATCTTTAAGAGTTTTCATTTTGTTTTTCCTGTCTAAGCAAATAGTGTTTTTATAAAATAAACCTTATATTAGAATAATATGGCATATATAACATTTCGTCAATTTTCCAAACGATTATTCCTTTATGCTATAATAATCTCCAAGTAACAACTAGTTTGATTCCAAGGAGGATTTTTTATGTCAATGATTTTCGCTTCTGTCTGGGGGCTTCTCAATTTATCTTTATTACTCTTGTTTATAGGAGGATTTATTTTTATTCTTATAAAATTAAATTCCATAGATAATACTTTGAAAGAAATATTACATAGAAAGCTATACCCCTAAAAAATTTCAATCGGCACTTTTTTCCTTTCAATCGGCACTTTTTATTGAAATCTTTCCTAATTTCTATAGACAAATTCTTAAGGTAATTATTCTTGTAACGTTCTCTTGTAAATTCTTATATATTAGCCTTCCTGGTAAAATAAAAAGGGAATCTTTTCAGATTCCCTTTTTATTTTATATTAATTTATTCTGCTTCATATATTTCAGCTACTTGCTTACTGATGATTCTGGCACTGCTTACTGCTGCTAAGTCTCCAGCATTACTGTTGAAAACATTCTTGTTAATAATATTCTCCATAACCCCTCTTACCTCTACTTCTGTAAGATCTTCCCTTGGGTCATTCAGGGAGAAAGTTACTTTCTTTCCCCCTGCATTAATAAATATTAACTCTAATACTTTGGTTTCCATTCTAATTTCCTCCTTATAATTTTTTTACTTACCTCTCCTGTTACTCTGCTTCGATTGTCATTAAGTCATCTCTGTAAATATCTTCTACTGGGTTTACCTGAAGACCGGCGATGGCTGCTGCAACTTCGTAAAAATCTTCATTTGTTGCATCTGATTTTACTTTTGAATATGTTTTCTTTGTGATAATCGGGTTACCATCTTCCTTGGTTCCTGTTTGAAAAGCAAGAACCATTTTTGTATCCAATGGATTAACTATTACTGGCAATTGGGTCACCTCCTTTCTATGCCCTGATAATACAGGGATATAGAAAAAAGATTAAATGGCGTATTAGGAGAAAAAGTTGATGGAAATGGAAGAATTCAAAGGGAGTGCGAAAAGAATTAAGGGAAAAGTGAAAAAATGGGGAGGAAAATAGGAAGGTTCTCCTGGAAAAATCCAGGAGAACCTAGTGTTGGGAAATATTTATTTATTAAAGGACCCAATTTCTATTAGGTTTCCTTCCGGGTCAGATATATAGCATGTGCGTTGACCCCAAGGTTCAGTTGTTGGTTCCATAATAGGAATTGCTCCCTTTGATACAACTTCC
>RZYW01000015.1 GCA_009930175.1 Clostridia bacterium | reverse complement strand
TCTTCTTCAGCATGCTCAAGTTCTTCAACTCTTGCCGGCATTTCTTTTCTGGATCTTCTATATATAATGTGGGACTCTTCCGCTCCCAATCTTAAAGCTGTTCTTGCAGCATCCATTGCCACGTTTCCAGCTCCAACTACTGCAACTCTTTTACCTACTTTTATTGGAGTGCAAGCATTAGGAAATTCATAAGCACACATTAAATTTGTTCTGGTCAAAAATTCATTTGCTGAATAAACCCCATTTAAGTTCTCCCCTGGTATGTTCATAAAATATGGTAATCCTGCACCAGTAGAGATATAAACTGAATCGAAACCATTTTCCAATAATTCTTCTACAGTAAATAATTTGCCAATAACATTACCAGTTTTAATCGTAACTCCAGACATTTCAATTTGCGCAATTTCTCGTCTTACTATTTCTTTTGGAAGTCTGAATTCAGGAATACCATACATCAAAACTCCACCTGGAGTATGAAGTGCTTCAAATACTGTTACTTGGTAGCCCATTTTCGCAAGGTCTCCGGCGCAAGTTAAACCAGATGGTCCAGCCCCAATTACAGCAACCTTTGCTCCTTTAGGCATTTCTTCTGGTAATTCATCTTTAACATTTTTTCTTGCCCAATCTGCTACATATCTTTCAAGCCTTCCAATTGCAATAGGAACACCTTTTTTTTCAAGAATACAAACTGCTTCACACTGAACTTCCTGTGGGCAAACCCTGCCACAAACTGCAGGAAGGTTGTTTTTGTTCTTTAATATTCTATATGCTTCAGGAAGATTCCCTTTAACAATCTCCTGAATAAAATCAGGGATATCAATCTCTACAGGACATCCTTTAACACAAAATCTTGCTTTGCAGTTTAAACACCTTTGTGCCTCTGCTAAAGCTGCTGCATCATCATATCCTAAAGCAACCTCATCAAAATTACTTCTTCTTATTTCCGGATCCTGTAAAGGCATGTCATGTCTTTCACCTATTTGTTTTGACAACTGCATCCACCTCCATGACTATGTCCGTGATGTTTTATTTCAAGTGCTGATTTTTCTTCATCTTTATAGTAAGCAAGTCTCCTTACAGCAAGATCAAAATCTACTAAGTGTCCATCAAACTCTGGACCATCTACACAGGCAAACTTTGTTTCATTCCCTACAGATACTCTGCAGGCTCCGCACATTCCTGTGCCATCAACCATGATTGGGTTCATGCTGACAATAGTTTTAATTTTATCTCTTGTTAAATTAGCTACTGCCTTCATCATTGGAACCGGGCCAATTGCCCATACTCTGTCTATTTTTTCTTTTTCCATTAATTCATTTAGTATATCTGTAACAAAGCCTTTTCTGCCTTTTGAGCCGTCATCTGTAGCAATGTGAAGTTCATCGCTGATTTCACCCATTTTGTCTTCCCACATTAAAAGATCTGAGTTTCTTGCACCAATAATACTGATAACTCTGTTTCCTGCTGCTTTAAGTGCTTTAGCAATTGGGTAAACGGGAGCTATTCCAACTCCTCCACCAACCATTACTATTGTTCCAAAGTTTTCCACTTCACTAGGTTCTCCCAAGGGGCCAGTAAAGTCCATAACTTCATCTCCAACTTCAAGCTCTGCGATTTTCTCTGTTGAAACTCCAATTGCTGCAAACACAATTGTTACTGTTCCTTCTTCTGAATCAAAATCTGCAACAGTTAAAGGTATTCTTTCCCCTTTTTCTGAAACTTTAATTATCAGGAAATGTCCTGCCTGAGCCTTTTTTGCAAAATCAGGTGCACTGATTTTCATTTCATAAAGGCCTTCTGCCAACAATTTCTTTTCGAGTACTTTATACAAAAAACTCTCCCCCTTAGTTTTCAAGTTCCTTTACAACCTGAGCCAGAATCCCGTTAATAAACTTATATGCCTCTTCTGTACTGAATGTTTTGGCCAATTCTACAGCTTCGTTAATGCTTACTTTATATGGGATTTTTTCCATAAAATGGATTTCATAAATTGCTATTCTTAAAATATTTCTGTCAATATTTGAGAATCTGCTAATATCCCATTCCTTAGAATATTTGCTTATAATTTCATCTACAAATTCTAAGTTTTCCTTAACTCCCTGGATTAATTCAATAGATAAAGGAATTGGTTTAACCTCATCATATTCATATCTGTCCATCAAAGCTTCCTTCGGTTCAGCATTTACAACATCCATTTGATACAGGGCAACAAGGGCTCTTTCCCTGGCTTCTCTCTTAACCACTTTTTCACTCCTATCGAAAAAAAGCCCTTTTTATAAAAGGGCACATTTTGCTAATAATTATTAATCTCTCTTTGTGCTTTTTAAAATTGTAATTCCAATACATTTACATCTACACTTGCAACTTTAATATTATAACATTCTTCAATCTCTTCCTTAATTTTTCTTTGAGCCATTTGAGCAATTTTAGGAATAGGATATCCAATTTTTGTTTTTATAAAAATTTCAAGGCGGACTTCTTTTTCATTAATATCTTCAATACTGATGCCTTTTGAAACAGTTTCTTCAACTCCTTCAATAGACTGAAGAATTTCTTTTGTTTTTTTTAAGATGTTACTTTTAAGCTCTTTCAACGTACAAACCTGTCCGTGTATCAACCTTGATTTTTTCTCCTTCATTAACGAAGAAAGGAACCTGTACAGTAATTCCAGTTTGTAGTTTCGCTGGCTTTGTTCCTCCTGTAGCAGTATCGCCTTTTATTCCCGGCTCAGTTTCTACAACTTCAAGAATAACTGTGTTTGGCACATCAAGGGCAATAATCTCTCCCTGATAAAAAGCTACTGTGCAATCCATGTTCTCAACAAGAAACTTTTCTGCTCCATCAAGTTTTGCTGTTGAAACGTTAATTTGTTCAAATGATTCGTTATCCATGAAAACATAGCTTTCTCCATCATCATAAAGATATTGCATTTCTTTTCTTTCTATTGGAGCTTTTGGAAGTTTTTCTCCAGCTCTAAAAGTTTTCTCTGTAGTTGAACCAGATCTTAAATTTCTAAGTTTAGCTCTAACAAAAGCAGCACCTTTTCCTGGCTTAACGTGCTGGAACTCTACAATCTGAAAAGGATCTCCATCAATTTCAATTGTAAGACCAGTTTTAAAATCATTTGTCGAAACCATTAATTCATCCACCCTTTTTATTTTTTTTGATTTAAAGAATAATTAAGTCTTTTTCCATTTCTGTAAGGTTTTCAATCCCGTCTTTTTTTACTACAACCAAATCTTCAATTCTTAGGCCACAGGAGCCGGGGATATAAATTCCCGGTTCTACTGTCATTATCATATTTTCCTCAAGATAATCTTTGGATAAAGGAGAAAAAGACGGTGCTTCATGTACTTCTATTCCGAGACTATGTCCCAGACCATGCCCAAAATACTGACCATATCCTTCAGATTCAATAATATCTCTGCTGATTTTATCAATATCTCTGGCAGATTTGCCTGCTTTTATTTCCTTTAAAGCTGCATTTTGAGCTTTCGATACTATATTATATATTTTTCTTTTATATTCTTCAACATTTCCAACTGCAAAAGTTCTTGTCATATCTGAACAATATCCAAAATATTTGCAGCCCATATCAATTGTTACAAAATCTCCATCAAGAATTTTATTCTCTGAGGGTACTGCATGGGGAAGAGATCCTCTTTTCCCCGCTGCAACTATTGTTTTAAAAGCTAAGTCTTCAGCACCAAAATCGAAAAGAAAATTCTCCAAAATTCGCTGTATTTTAATTTCTTTTTCACCTTCGCGAATATAATTCATTGTTTCTCTTAATGCTTTTTCAGATATTTTTTGAGCCTCTTTAATAAAAGAGATTTCCTCCTCATCTTTTATCCTTCGTAATTTTTCCACCCAACCTTCTGAAGGATGTAAAATTATATTTTTATTCAACTCTTCTGAAAGTGCCTTGTATTCAAAATAGGTTATATCGTTAATTTCAAAGCCCATTTTTACATCAGGCTGATAACCGATAATTTTATTTATTGAGTGAGATATGCTTTTTCTTTCCATATCAATTACTTGAAAAAGACCTTTTAACTCTTTTTCAGCCACTTCTAAATATCTGAAATCAGTAAGGAACCAAGCTTCTTCTTTATAAATAAGAACCCAGGCATTTGAACTTTTTACTCCGGAAAGATAAAACACATTATTTGAATTTTTAATTAAAAAACTTTCAATTCCCTCTTCTTTCATTCGGGACATTAGCTTAAGGATTCTTTTATTTCTGTTCATTTTGTTTTTCTCTGAAAATAAAATCTACTGCCATTAAATATCCCTGATAACCAAAGCCTGTTATTTGCCCGCGACATACAGGAGCAACAACGGATTTTTTTCTAAATTCCTCTCTGGCATGGATATTGCTTAAATGTACTTCAATAAACTTTGAAGGAACTGATTCAATTGCATCTCTTATTGCAATACTATAATGTGTAAATGCACCAGGATTAATAATTACATATTCTGCCCAGCTTCCACTTTCATGAATTTTATCAATTATTTCTCCTTCATGATTACTTTGAAAAAATTCAAAATCAAATCCAAAGGTTTTTCCATGTTCTGAAATTTTATCTGTAATGTCCCCCAAAGACATCTTCCCGTAAACAAGAGGATCTCTTTTCCCAAGCATATTTAAGTTTGGTCCGTTAATTACTAAAATTTTCATTTTAATACCTCCTGATTTTTCTTTTTTAAAATATATCACAGGAATACTCTAATTGTAAGAGTTACCACATTTTCTTTTCAATAATTTCAGGATATATATCTTGGGCAATTATTATTTTGCTCTGAACTTTTGTTTTTCCTTTTTCAAAAATCCCTGAAGATTCTACAAAAAACTCATGTTCATTTGTTTTTTCTATTTTAATATTAATACCCCCGGCTTCTTCCTGAAAGTAATAAAATCCGGGAGTTTCATTCTTGTATATTTTATCAAGAGCAATTTCCAAACCAGATTCAGCAAGTACCCGGGACTTTTCCTTATTTAAATATATCTTTTCTTCATTAACACTTTTTAGAAATTCATTCATTATTCCACCGGCAGATAAATTTATAAGAAAAAATAAAATTAAAAAGTAGCTAATTTTTATCATAATACCCCTCTGCTTTTAATTTTTTTTTGCCTCCAAAAAGTTCAGCTTTAAGTACTAAGTAATTTTCTTTCCAAAGTTCTTCAACAGTAAACACATCACAATATTGAGTTAATGGCTGAGCATTTTCACCAGAAACTTTTCTATACAAAGTTTTGCTGGACTTTCCTTTCCAGCTCTCATCTCCATAAGGATCTTCACCTAAATAGTATGTTATTATCTCCCCGGAGTGCAAAGAGAGTTCCAGCTGATTAGTTCCTGCTTTTCTTCCAGAAGCACTTTCGAAAAAATCTCTTTTCAAATAGCTTTCGGCAAAATGAAGTTGCCGTCTGTATTCCCCATCAAAGAAATTTTCTTCCTTAAAATTTTTGCTGATTATAAATAAGTTAAATATTAACTGAAAAATAAATAACAAAATTAGGGTGCTGGAAATTATTTCAATAAAAGTGGTGCCTTTATTGTTCAGGCTCTTCATTTTCAACCTCCATCTGAAGATACTTATAATTAATAACCTTTTCTCTCATAATACTATCTTTATGTGCTGATACTGTTACTTTAGCCAGAGATTCATAACTTTCTTTCCTTATAATGTAAAGAATATTATCTTCATAGAAACTTGAATAATTTTCTTCTTTGTAAACATATTCTTTACTCAAAGAGATACAGGTCTTCGTTATTTCACTATTACTTTCCATAACTTTATTCTGTTCCTTAAAATTTTTTATTAGGAAAAACATGTTCCAGGCAGTTCCTGATAATAATAAAAAAATAACCAGCACAGAGACATAAGTATATCCTTTGTTTTCAAACACTCTCTTTTATCCTTATCCTTCCCGAATTATAAAAAACCAGATAATATACTTCCCCATTATTCCCTTTCAAACCAACGCTTCCTGAATAAAGAGGTGTACCGTGATAAGAAAAGTTCTGATTAACAGAACTGCCTGGGAAAGTGAGAGAAAATATCCTCTGGTTTTTGTTTAAGATAATTCTTTCTTTTGTTTTCCATATATTATTTTCCATAAACTGAAGTACATAGGCACTTTGATTAGTATTGTTATAATTCATATAGAATCTTACTCGGCTTTGCTTATAGGTAAAAATACTTTCATTTCTAAGTGCACAAATATCACTATACATTTCAAATACTGCCTTTTCTGTATTTCCCTTAAGTAATATTTCCTTAGCCGAAGCTGTAGAAAGTCCAATAAGCATTCCAGATATAATTATTACTATAAATATTTCTATAAAAGTAAAACCAAAATCATTTCTTCGTAAATTGTCCATAATTCCTCTCCATAAAACAAAGTAATTATTGAAGAGAACACTATAAATGGTCCGAAGGGTATTGGCTCATCTTTCTTAATTATTCCTGCCAATATTAATATTCCTGCTATAAGTAATCCAGAAACACTGGCTAAAACTATGAGCAAATTTATTAAAGGCCAGCCAAAGTAAAGGGCAAGAAGAGTAAATAATTTTACATCTCCCCCACCAAATTTTTCCTTTGATAAAATGTAAACCAAATAAAAAAACAAAAATGTTATCCCAGTAGTTATTAAAGCATTCCAAAAGGTTGGCTGATTTAGAATAAATAATTTTAGAACAGAAACTATTAACAAAGTCACCAATAAACTGTCCGGGATTATATAGTGTTCAAGGTCAATAAAGAAAATACAAATTAATATAGAAATAATAATCACAGAAATATAGCCTTGAGGCGTAAAAGAATACTTCCAATACGCAAGAGCAAACAGCACTCCTGTGAGCAATTCTATAAAGGGGTAAATGGGAGATATTTTATTTTTACAACTTGAACACTTTCCTCTTAGAAAGAGATAGGATATAACTGGTATATTTTCCCAGGGTTTAATTTTCCACCCACATTTCGGACAATGTGAAGGAGGAAATGCTATATTCTCATCTCTTGGTAACCTGTATATAACCACATTTAGAAAACTGCCAATTAACATGCCAAATAAAAAAGTAAAAATTAAAAACAAAATTATCCCTCATTTCCCTTAAGTCCTAACTTTCTTTGATGCTTATAGTATAGCTTTTTTTATCATCAGATAAAATATATTCATACCCTGCCAAATCTTCTTCTTTTATTTTTAAAAATTTCGTAGTTCCTTCTTCTCCAAGCAATACTGTTAAAGGATCTTCTGGTGTATCATCTGGATAATAACCTTTTTCCATTTCATATAATTCTATTGCCGTCATAATATTAACAATGTTTCCTTGTGCAACCACATCTTTCGCCTCCTTTGTTTTTTGTCCGTAATTTACAATTGCCATGTTTGAAAGCAGACCAATTATTACAACTACAACTAAAACTTCAATTAAAGTAAAACCATTTTTATTTTTTAGCATTGTTTCAAATCCTCTCTAAATAAAGATAAAAGTATAAGAAAATATCAACTTATAAAAAATATATACAGCTACCCCCGCAATTAAACCTGCCCCTAAGATTACAAAGGGCTCTCCATAAGTAATCATTTCGGAAAAATAAAAGGCTCTTTTCTTTTGGGCCTGCCTGTGAATGTAGCAAAATGATTCAGCTAAAGTACCTCTGTATTCTCCTTTTTTAATTATTTCTCTTTCCCTTTTCCCTATAAAACCATATTCCTGAAAACACTGATTTAAAGGTTCCCCCTCTCTCAACCTCAAAAGAACAGACTCTGTTTCATTTTTGCAGAAAGAAAAATATTCTTCTTTCCTCAAAATTTCTAAGGCTTTGGTAACCGAAAAACCACTTTTTATAAGGTGATAAAAGTGATGGGTAAAAGACTCTAAATAATTAATTCTGATAATTTTCCCTAAATACTTGAAACCCGCTATTCTTTTTAATATTCTTTTCCTCCTTTCTCCACCTGCAATAAAAAAAATAAGAAGAAGGATAAGCAAAATTGCACTTACATTAATCCCCAAACGAATGTTGTAAAATATACTCTCCAGGCTTAGAAAATCTTCTGCACTTAATACTTCGCTAACCATATCAAACATTGATGGAATAAAAAAATTTATAAACCACATTAGAACTACCAATGCCATTAAAAATACAAAAGATGGATAATATAATGCTTCGAAAAGCTTCTTTTGAGATTTTATTTTTTCCTTTAAATAAGAAGAAATTTTTTCTAGCCCCAGGATTATTGCTCCGCTTTCTTCATAAAGACCTATTAAATTAGCCGTTTCTCCTTTTTCTTCTGGGAAAGCATCTAACCAGGATTTAGTGATATTTTCACCATTTATTAAAGACTTTTTCATTCTTTCAGCTCTCATTATTATTTCAGGTTGATTTGTATTTTCTCTTATCATTTCTAACCCTTCCAGGATAGTCAGGCCAGCTTCAAGGGATATTTTGAGATCTTCAGTAAAATACTGAAGTTCTTTTCGACTTATTTTTTTCTTTCTTTTAATTAAATTTTCTTTTAAATTCATCAAAGTCAGTTTCTCCCTTATTTATTTTTATTAAAACCTGACTCTTCATACTTTCAATATCATTAAAATCCTGGAAGTTACTGCCATTGTTAAAAAAGAAAACATCCCCAACTGCAAATCTTCCCCGGTAGCCAGTCCCTCCACAAACAATGCACTCATTACTTCTTTTACAATTTTTACATTTTTTTCTAATAAGACGCTGACTCATTACTCCTTTTAATACCATTTCCAGTTCTTTTGAGGAAACCCCAAGATCCTCAAGTCTTCCAATAGCATCTTTCCCGGATTCTGTATGGAGAGTGGCAAATACCAGGTGACCTGTTCCTGCTGCTCTCACAGCTGTTCTCGCCGTTTCTGTATCTCTTATCTCGCCTATTACAATTAAATCTGGGTCCTGCCTCAAACTTTCCCTTAAAATAATCCCATAATCAAATCCCCTTTCCCGATCAACTTCAATCTGATTAGCTTCTTCTAAGAAGTATTCAACTGGTTCTTCGATAATTAAAATGTTTTTCCCTTTATTTTTCATTAATTTTAGTAAGGTCATTTGTGTTGTAGTTTTTCCTGAACCTGTGGATCCTGTAAAAAGAAATAGTCCCGAGGGATAGGAAATTATTTTTTTAATCTTTTCTTCCAGTTCAAGTGTGAAGCCTAAATCCTCAAAACTTTTATTTAGATCCTGATTCTTTAAAATTCTTAAAACAATTTTCTCTCCATAAATAGTTGGCATTAAAGAAATTCTCACACTGTAACTTTCATTTTCATTTTCAAATGAAAAACGGCCTTTTTGAATTAACCTCCTCTCTCCAATATCCATCCCTCCCCTTATCTTCAACCGAATTGTCAAAGCTTCTTGCTCTTCTCTGCTCAATTCTTTTTTTAAATAAAGAACATCATCTTTCCTGAATCTGATAATCATCTTGTCCTTTTTTGGTTCAAAGTGAATATCCGAAACATTCCCCTTAATACCCTCTGAAATTAATTCATCTTCAAAATTTTTTTTCATCTTTTCACCTCCCGCCTTTATACTTCACAATAACTTCCATTTTTCCTAAGTAGACAATAAAAAAATCTTCTGATAACATTTATTTTTAATCAGAAGATAAAAGGAGAATTAAAAAATGGAAAATGAAAACAAAGTTTTAGCTAAGGTTGGAAAAACAGAAATAACTCAGAAAGATGTAAATGCTCTTCACAAAAGTGTTGGTCACGATAAAATTCTTCACTATGCTTCACCGGAAGGACAAAAACAACTTCTTGAAGAATTGATTTCTCAGGAATTATTACTTCAAAATGCAAAAAAAGAAAAACTACATGAATCAGCTGAGTTCTTAGAAGAAGTTGAAAAAATTAAAAACAGTATCTTAAAACAATTTGCCTTGAGAGAAGTTTTGAAAAAAGTTTCTGTCTCCGATGAATTTGTAAAAAACTACTATGAAGAGAATATTGATTCCTTCAAACAACCAGAATCCTGGAAAGCATCTCATATTCTTGTAGACACCCAAGAAGAGTCAGAAAAAATTAACCAGGAAATTAAAGATGGAAAAAGCTTTGCAAATGCAGCAATGGAGTACTCAAAATGTCCATCTAAAGAACGTGGTGGAGATCTTGGCTTTTTTACAGCTGGAAATATGGTTAAAGAATTTGAGGATAGTGTAAAAGAAATGGAAGTTGGAGAAATTAAAGAAGGTATCCAAACTCAGTTCGGTTATCATTTAATTAACCTTACAGACAAAAAGGACGCTTCTTTAAAATCTTTTGAAGAAGTTAAGGATGAACTCAAAAAACAACTAATTTTAATTCACCAGGAAAAAGCATATATCGAAACTGCAGAAGAACTTAAAAAGACTATTCCAGTGGAATATCTTTAGGAGATATTAATGAAAAAATATAATACCGTTCTTTTTGACTTGGATGGGACTCTTCTTGATACTAATAAACTGATACTGGATTCCTTTCATCACGCTTTTGATAAGCTATACAAAGAAGTTCCCTCAATGGATACATTGACCAGCTTTTTTGGAATGACTCTCATTGAAGCTTTCAGAAGACTGGCAAAGGAAGAAAAGGATATTGAGATTCTACTATCTTCATTCAGAGAGTTTAACCTTTCCAATCACGATGAATATGTAAAAATTTTCCCAGGTGTTGAAGAAACAATTTTTCAGCTAAAGAAAAACGATTATAAAATTGGGGTTGTTACCTCTAAATTAAATAAAACTGCTAAAAGAGGCTTAAAACTTTTCGATCTTGAAAAACACGTAGATGTTTTTATTGGTGCAGATGATACTCATATCCACAAGCCAGACCCTTTTCCTGTTTTGGAATGTTTGAGAAGATTAGGCACAACAGGAGAATCATCCTTTATGGTTGGGGATAGCCCTCATGACATTACAGCTGGAAAACTTTCCGGTTGCAAAACAGTATTTGTAAATTATTCTATGGTAAATATAGACAGAAGTCTTTTGGAATGTGATTATAGAATTAATCAAATGACAGAGCTGAAAGAAATACTAAATTTGGAGTGATCCCCTTGGATGATTCAAAGTTTAAAAAAATATCACAGGTTCTATGGGTAATCCTTTTTGCAAACCTATTTGTAGCTACTGCAAAAATAATTCTTGGCAGCGTTATAAAAAGTGCCAGTGTTACTGCAGATGGTTTCCATTCTTTGGCGGATAGTTCCTCAAATATTATTGGCCTTATTGGAATTGGGATTGCCTCAAAGCCAATTGATGAGGATCACCCTTATGGACATCGAAAATTTGAAACTTTGACAAGTCTTTTCATAGTTGGAATGCTCTTGTACATAGGTGTGAAAATTATTCTAGGGTCAGTATCCAAATTAATGAGTCCTGAAATTCCAGTTGTTTCCGGATTAACATTATTAATTATGTTAATCACTTTAGGAATAAACATATTTGTATCAACCTTTGAATACAAAAAAGGGAAAGAATTAAACAGTATGATTTTAATTTCTGACTCAATGCATACAAGAAGTGACATCTATATTTCTTTAGGTGTTATAACAACACTTATTGCATTAAAATTCGGGGCACCTCCGATAATTGATCCAGTTGCATCCTTGATTGTATCTTTTTTCATACTTCACGCTGCTTACCGTATATATAAAGACGCCAGCGAAATACTAGTTGACAGGGCCGCTATTGATGAGAGAATAATAACAGACATTGTTATGTCTCACGAGAGAGTTTTTGGAGTACACAAAATAAGAAGCAGAGGATCCATGGATATTATTCATATTGATATGCATGTTTTAGCCGACCCAGAACTTTCTTTAAGAGAAGCCCATGATTTAGCCCACGATATAGAAGTTCATCTTCAAAAGGAAATTGACTCAAAAATTGATGTTCTGGTTCATCTTGAACCATTTGAAGAAAGAGATTAAAAAAAATAAAAAAAAACACCATGAAATCATGATGCTTTCCAAACAAAACATGTTTCTCAGGCAAAATTAGAGAAATTAACCCGACCCGAAAAGATTGATATATTCTTTATACCCATTTACAATATTTTTCTAAACAAAAATATTATCTATTTTCAGGAGGAATTATTTAAATGTATTATTTAGCAAATTTAGTATTACTTTTAGTAATCGCTTATCAATTCCGCACTATTTATTTAAGTTTCAGAGTACCAAATATTATTCCCGAGGAAATTCCAGCTTTAAAAAAGCAACATAAAAATAAACTGCAAATTATAGACTTAAGAACCTATGGAAGATTTAATAAAAGCAATATAAAAGGCTCTAAGCACATTCCTATTGGACAATTTCCAGGTCAAATCGAAAAAATGTCAGCAGATAAAAAATACGTTTTGGTGACGCAAAATGGAACACAAACTGGAAGAGCAGTAAAACAAATGATTGATAAGGGATACGATGCAGTAAATTTAAAGGGTGGATACAGAGCCTGGAAAAAATACCAAAAGGATTGATAAATATGCTTTCAATGAACTTTTTAAGAGTTGTTGCTGGAGTTCCTGAAATAAAGGTTGGGAATCCTGACTACAATAAAGAAAAAATATGTCAATTATGGAATGAAATTGAAAAAGTTTCTCCTGACCTGGTTGTTTTTCCAGAACTAACTATTACAGGTTATAGCTGCGGAGAACTTTTTAATCAGAAAATTCTTTATAAAAGTGCCCTGGAAGCCTTAAAAGAAATATTAACCTTTTCAAAAAATATGAGTTCCATTTTGATACTTGGATCATATTTAAATATCCATAATAAACTATATAATTGTGCCTTTGTAATATACAAGGGGGAAATTCTTGCAGCAATACCTAAAGTTCATCTGCCAAACAAACATGAATTTTATGAAAAACGATGGTTTGTTTCTGGCAAAGATTTAAATGAAAATTCTTTTACTCTTTTTAACCAGACATTTCCTTTAGGTAATATCATTTTAACTGATAGTAATTCCGGCTTTTCTTTTGCTGTGGAAATTTGTGAAGATCTTTGGGCACCAGTACCTCCAAGCACTTTTTTATATCTTAAAGGCGCCGAAATAATTTTCAACCTTTCTGCAAGTAATGCTATTGTTGCTAAAAGTGATTATCGGAAAACATTAGTATCCCAGCAAAGTGCCCGCTTTAACGGAGCATATATCTACACCTCCTCTGGTGTTCATGAATCAACAACAGACTATCTAATGGATGGTCATGCTTTAATCGCGGAAAACGGAAGGATTCTTGCTGAAAACGAGAGATTCCAACGGACAGGTAACTTTATAACTACAGATATTGATCTTGATATAATAAGAAGCCAACGTCTAAATAATTCATCTTTCGGAGAAACAGAACTTCTTGTTGAGTCAAAAATTCCAATACAAAAAATTACTTTTAATTTTGTTCAAGAAAAAAAAAAGAAGCTTAACAGATATATAGAAAAAATGCCTTTTGTTCCTCAGGATCCATTGAAAATTACTGAACGCTGTGAGGAAATATTTAATATTCAATGTGGGGCTCTTGCAAAGAGAATAGAACATACGGGAATTAAAAAAGCTGTAATAGGAATTTCCGGGGGACTTGATTCCACACTTGCTTTTCTGGCAACAGTAAAAACATTCCAGCTTTTGAATTTACCTCCAGAAAATATTATTGCTATAACAATGCCAGGATTTGGAACAACAGAAAGAACCTACAATAACTCAAAAAAACTAATTCAAAGCTTTAATGCAGATTTCAGGGAAATAGATATTACAAAATCTTGTCTTCTACATTTTGAAATGATAGGCCACGATGCCCATATTCATGATGTTACTTATGAAAATGTTCAGGCAAGAGAAAGAACTGAAATTCTTATGAACCTGGCTAATAAAGTTGAAGGACTTGTAATAGGAACTGGAGATCTTTCCGAACTTGCATTAGGTTGGTGCACTTATAACGGGGACCATATGTCTATGTATGGATTAAACGGGGGAATACCTAAAACTCTTGTAAAATACCTGGTAGAATGGTTTGCAGATAATCAAAATCAGGAAATTAAGGATATCTTATACTCAATTCTTGATACTCCTATTTCTCCAGAATTGCTGCCTGCCAAAGCCAATGGTGACAGTTTACAGAAAACCGAGGATATTATTGGTCCTTACCTTGTTCATGATTTTTACCTTTTTAATTTTATAAAATATGGTTTTTCTCCAGAAAAGATTCTTTTTCTGGCAAATGAAGCATTTAAAGATGATTTCCCAGAGAATAAATTAAAAGATTGGTTGAAAGTTTTCTTAAGAAGATTTTTTACCCAACAATTTAAGCGTTCTTGCCTCCCAGATGGACCAAAAGTTGGTTCAATAAGTCTTTCACCAAGAGGTGACTGGAAAATGCCTTCTGATGGGGATGGAGAAATCTGGCTAAAAAATATAGAAAAAGAAATAAAATAGAGCAGAGATTTTTTTCTCTGCTCTTTCTTTTATTCATTTATTTTATTACATCAACAAATATTTTTAATACGTGGGCTCCTCCTAAGAAAGTGCCAATTCCACTACCAAGATTAGACAAAGCAACTACTAATAAGATTCTTGTTACTCTATTCTTCCAAAATCCTTTAAAACTCACAAGATCATCAGATATCTTATGAAAATCACTTACATTCGGTTTCCTTAAGTAGGCTTCTGTTAAACCAGAAAACCAGCCTGCAGCAAGGAGAGGATTCAAAGAGCTAATCGGGGCAACAACAAAGGCTGTTAATATTGCCAAAGGATGAGCTAAAGCAATGGCTGCGCCAAGAGCAGATAGACTTCCATTCCATAAAAACCAGGCAATCAACTGATCAATTCCTGAGGGAAGGTCATTTTTCATTGTAAAGGCAATTATTCCTAACAGAAGTACTGGAAAAACCCATAACCAAGCCTTGCTTACCTTTGGCCCGGACTTAAGTGTACTTAACTTTTTTAAATCATTTTCTTTGTATAATTCTTCTTTTATTCCCGGTACATGCCCTGCACCAAGAACAGCAATAACCTTCTTCCCTGGTGCATTCTTTATTTTCTGAGCAAGATACTGGTCTCTCTCATCAATCAAAACAGCCTTTAACTCAGGGAAACTTTCTGAAAGGGAATTTAGTGCTGCATCCAGCATATCTTGAGATTTCATTTCTTCTAAATCTTTTTCTGTTATTTCTTCTGAGAAAAAAATACTGGAAAAAAGTTCATATACAATTTGCGCTTTCCCTTTAAGGCCAACTTTTTCCCATAAACGTTTTAAAGTAATTGTTATATCACGATCCGCAAGAACAAGCTGTGCACCAACTTTTTCCGCAGATTCCATACCTTGTATCATTTCCTGCCCCGGGGCCACTTCAAACCCTTTAGCAATTCTTTTCTGAAATGAACTCATTATTAAAGTTGCAAGAAGAAGCATTGTTTGCTTTTCTTTAATAATTTTACCTATATCCGTATTTTGCCACTGATCTTTATTTACAATTGAATTATATCTTCCCTGACACAATTCTATACAAACTGAATCTGGATTTTCAGATTCAATCAATTCTTTTACTTCTTCTACACTTTTAGGGGAAACATGGGCTGTACCAATTAAAATAATTTCCTTTTCCCCTACCTGTAGCCTATGAACATTAGTTTCCAATTTTAATCTCACCTTTGGTTTAATATCAAAAAACAAATTACATTATACCATTTTTTAAATATTATTATATAAATTATTATGATTTTTTGTGTAAATATTCTATAATGATAGGATAGTATTTAGAAATGGAGTGTAATTAATGGAAAAAATAACAAGAAATGACCCTTGCTGGTGTGGCAGTGGTAAAAAATACAAGACCTGTCATATGGCCTTTGATGAAATGCTTGATAATTATGAAGATCAGGGTTATCTAATAACCCCTTATGAATATATTAAAAATGAAGAGCAAATTGAAGGTATCAGAAAAAGTGGTATAGCAACAACAGAAATACTTGATGTTGTAGAAAGTAAAATAAAAGCTGGAATGACAACTGAAGAAATTAATACCATTGTTCATGAAGAAACTCTAAAAAGAGGTGGTACCCCTGCTCCTCTTGGTTATCAAGGCTACCCAAAAAGCACTTGCACCTCAATTAATGAAGTTATTTGCCATGGAATACCATCAGAAAACCATATTATAAAGGATGGCGACATTGTAAACGTAGATGTTACCACTATTCTAAATGGCTATTATGCTGATGCCAGCCGCATGTTTATGATTGGAGAGGTGTCTCCTGAAGCTAAAAAAATTGTTGAAGTTACCAGGGAGTCCGTTGAAAAGGCCATAAAAGCTCTAAAGCCCTGGGGTGACCTAAATGAAGTTGGAAGAACAATTGAGCCTTTCGTTAAGTCTCATGGCTACTCTGTTGTAAGAGCATTGTGCGGTCACGGTGTTGGAGTAGAATTCCATGAAGAACCTCAGGTTGATCACTACAGCAGTAAAGAAAAAGGATATTTGTTGATCCCAGGAATGACTTTTACTATCGAACCTATGATTAATCAGGGTACTTTCGACTGTATTATTTTGGAAGATAAGTGGACTGTGGTAACTAAAGATAAAAAGCTCTCCGCTCAATGGGAAAATACTGTATTAGTAACAGAAACGGGAATAGAAATTCTAGCCAGATAATAAAGCAAATAAATTAAGGCGTATACCTGAGTATACGCCTTTTATATTTGAATATTTTATTTTATTATTTATGCATTTCTTGCAGATGCAACTACATTTCTGCTGAAAGTTACAAGTGGGTAAAGTACAACTATACCAACTGTATTAATGACTGCAGCTGGAAGAACTACTGTTGTAAACAATACCATAAATGGTGCAGGAATTCCTGAAAGCATTAAAGCAGTTAAAAGAAATGCTGAACCACTAAAAACTGTTCCAATAAAACCAATTACTCCAAGAGAAAGTAAACTTGGCACTTTATTAGCAAATAACTTAACTAATCCTAAAACAAACAAACTTGTAATTGGTTTGTCTATAATGTTTGGTATTTGACCTGCTGGAAAACTTGTAGTCAATGCTGCAATCATTCCGGCAACAATACCTGCTGTAATTGTTGGTGAAAAATCTTTTTTCATAAAGATAATGATAAACAACATAATTAACATTACATCTGGCTTCATTCCAGCACCATAACCTGGGATAATAAGCCTTAAAACAAAACCTGCCGCCAATAACAAACTAATTTGAACTAACTCTCTTAAATCTAATTTCATAATTAAATTTCTCCTCTCGTCTCTTCTGACTAATCTCTGCCTATTCCAACATCTTGAAGGAATCAGGGGAGTTATTCTAAATTGAATAACTTAAACTATATGATACACTTTTCCAAAAGTTTTTACAAGTACCAACCTATTTTGAAATTTCTTCAACATTATCTTCTTGTTGTTGTAAAAAATCTGGCATCCAAAAATTAAAGGTTTCAGTTAAGGATTTTGATATATCTTCAAAAATCTTGCTTAACATATATTCTGCCTGTAAAAACTCGTTTATTGTTGGATGGAAAGTTAATAGCTCATTTACTCTTTCTAATTCTTTCATTTTTTCTTCAGGTATTTCTTGACCCATCATCATAAAACTTTGAACTTCTACCTGTTTCTTCCTGATGTCCATCAATATATCTTTTGTTTCTTCTTTTTCCATTATTTTATTTCTTAATTCCTGGTATCTCTTGTATTCCTGAGAATCCTTAATACTTCTCTCCATTTGTCTTAATGCATCATAAACATTCATATTGTATCCTCCTTTTAGTAAATACTGGAATTTTGCGAAAGCCCGCCTTTAAAGCCAGTTCTCTGGCTTTATCCAAATCTCTCCCAACCTCTTCTGGATGATGAGCATCTGATGATAATGTTACAGGAATGTTATTATCAAAAAGCATTTGAATTATTGGGAAGGAAGGATATATTTCATTTACAGGTTTATTTAAACCATTAGTGTTAATTTCAACCACTAAACCAGTTTTGGATATTTCCTTCAAATAGGGAGCGAAAATATTTTCAGGCCTGTTTTTTACTGGCTTTATGCCAAAAATTTTTATCAGATCAATATGCCCTAAAATATCGTAGTAATCTTTTCTTGCAGACTCTGTAACCAGAGCGATATATTTCTCATATAACTTATCATGATCCCAGTTTTCATATTCTTTTTTTTCTTTATCACTGTCAAACATCCATTTCCCAATATAGTGCACAGATCCAATAATATAATCATAATCAAAAAAATTAACTTTTTTTTCAATTTCCTGATGTTGATCGGGATAATAATCTATCTCTAATCCAACTTTTATACTTACATCATTAACTTTTTCCTGAACTTTTTTGTATAAATTCAAATCCAGTTTTTCATAAAGATATCTGCAATGATCAGCGAAGCCAATTTCTTTAACTTTATTTATCCTTGCAAACTCAATATATTTCATAATATTTTCTTCAGTGTGCAGTCTGTGTTCATGGCCTATTGCATGAACATGATAATCTATATACAATTGATCACCCCTGTTCTGATACTTAGGATTTTAACCGAATTTATATTGAATTCCATATCCACCCTTTGGATTTTGCCAGTCAATTACTTTATAAGTACAAGCATATCTGCAAGTTCCACACTCAACACAACCCTCATAGGCAGTAAGAATTCTATTTTCTAATTCATTCCAGGCATATACTCCCGCAGGGCAAACATAGGTACAAGGCTTGTCCTTACAACTCAGACATTTTTCCGGGTCAGTAACTTTTAGGTGTGTCTCCTTGTAGGATTTATATCTGTTGGCAAATAATTTATCGTCTAATTTACTCATACCAATACCCTCCAGAAATTATATACATCTTTAGCCATACTCATTACAGGTCTCTTTTTGAAAGCATCTTTCATCATTTTTTTCTGAACATCCTTCTTTGAAGTACCATCAACATTAAAGAAAGTGTACATTGCATCTGAAACAAGTTCTGGGTAAAGGGCAAAAAGCTCAGGATTATGATCGAAATATTCAGATGACTTTTTGTATTTTTTAAGGTCCTTTATTATGAAAGTATCTTCCAGTTTCTTTTGATATGAAGATAATGTTTCTTCACTAAAATTACCTTTTGAAGCTGCTGCAATCACTGTTTCACCAGCAATTTTTCCAGAAATCATAGCCATATTTGATCCTTCTCGGTGAAGTCCGTTAACCATCTGAGCTGCATCTCCTGCAACCAAAACTCCATTTCCATAAAGCTTTGGCATTGCATTGTATCCACCTTCTGGAATCATATGACCTGCATACTCTTTTGTTTCTCCACCTCTTATTAAAGGTTTTACCATTGGATTATTTTTAAAAGATTCCAGCAAATCATTGGGACTCATTTTACTTTTAATTAACTGACTCATTAAAGCCCCGGTTCCAATTGAAATACTTTCTTTGTTGGTATAAATAAATCCTGTTCCAACCATTCCTTTTGTGGAATCTCCAATAACTTCTATCGTTGCTCCAAAACCCTTTTCCAAAGCGAATCTATCTTCTATTTTTTCTTCATCAAGATAAATTACCTCTTTAACAGCAACTGCAAGGTAATCTTCCTTCATGTTCATTTTTTGCATTTTTAATGCCTTTTGGGTAAGCATACTGTTTACACCTTCGGCAACTATTACTACATCGGCGTAAATATCCCCATTTGCTCTGCCACATTTTACACCAATAACTTTTCCATCTTTTTCAATTACATCTTCTACTACCGTTTCACAAATTAAAAGTCCGCCTTTTGCCTTAAGTTTTTCACCCATCCATTTATCAAAATGAGCTCTAAAAACTGAAAATGCATTATATGGTTCTTCCGCAAACCTTTGATTTCTATGACCAAATTTTGTTACTGAATCTCCTGTTAGGAACCAATAACTTTCTTCAGTAATTGGTCTTTCTAATGGAGCTTCTTTCCAAAATTCAGGAAATATCTGGGCTGTTGGCTCGCTGTATAAAATTCCCCCCATTACATTCTTGGCTCCAGGGTAGTCGCCTCTTTCTATAACAATAACCTTAAGACCTTTATCTGCCATTGTAATTGCAGCAGAAAGTCCTGCAGGACCTGCTCCTACTACTATTGCATCAAATTTTTCCACTATAATCCCCCCTATGAACCAAGTTTTTTTCTGAAAGCTTCTGTTAGCTTTGGAAGAATAACCTGAAAATCTCCAACAATACCGTAATCGGCAATATTAAATATTGGTGCATTTTCATCACAATTTATTGCAATAATCACATCTGAAGTCTGCATTCCTACAAGATGCTGAATTGCTCCTGAAATACCAACAGAAATATAAAGCTTTGGCCTCACCGTAAAGCCTGTTTGACCTACCTGATGGCTTACATCAATCCAACCTGCTTCTACAGCTGCTCTTGAAGCACCTATCGTTCCTCCAAGAACCTCTGCCAGATCTTCAACCAGCTTCATATTTTCTTTTGTTCCAATTCCTTTACCTGCTGCAACTATAACATCTGCTTTGTCTAAATATACTGCTCCGGATTTTTCCGATATTTTTTCTAAAATTTTAGTAAGAACTTCTTCTTCTTTCATTTCTAGCTCTTCTCTTACTACTTTACCAGCTCTTCCTGGTTTTTTTACTGGCATTTCCATTACTTTTGGTCTCACTGTAGCCATTTGAGGTCTGTGATCAGCACAAACAATAGTAGCCATAACATTTCCACCAAAAGCCGGTCTTGTTTGACGCAACAGCCTGGTTTCTTCCTCTATGGAAAGTTCCGTACAGTCTGCGGTTAATCCTGTATTCACTAATGTTGCTGTATGTCCCGCTAAATCTCTGCCAAGAGTTGTTGCCCCCATAAGTACAACTTCAGGAGAATACTCTTTAATTAATTTTGATAAAGATTGAGAATATGGCTCTGTACGATAGTCTTTCAATACTGGATTGTCAACTACATAAACTGTATCCGCTCCATAAGCGAAACAATCTGGAATAATTTTATCAACATTTTCTCCAAGAACAACTCCAGCTACTTCAGTACTAAGTTTATCTGCAAGCTTTCTTGCTTCTCCAATTAGTTCCCAGGAAACTTCTGCAGCTTCCCCGTTACTTTGTTCAATCAGTACCCAAACTCCTGAACAACTCATATTAGCTTCTTCAGCAGAAATAACTTTTTTAGGTTTTGTATCTTTTGGCTTAATATATCCTTCAAGCTCAATTGCAGAAGTAGGACAAACACGAACACATTTCCCGCATTTTATACACTTTTCCTCATCAACAACAGAAATTCCATTTACAATTTCCAGAGCATCAACAGGGCAGGCTTGTACACATATGCCACAGCCAATACACTTTTTTGCAGTAATAATTAGTGCCATTATTTTGCCTCCCCCATTAATTTGGAATAATAACTGATGGAACCAGTTTATTTATTAAATAATCGATTGTCTCATCAGCTTTATTTTCATCAAAATATATTTTCTCTCCACCATGTTTTTCTTCTGGTGCAAAAATGTCTCTTACCATTGTTGGAGAACCGCTTAATCCAAGTCTTTTTTCTTCCAGGTTTAAATCATTTTTTCCCCATACAATAGCTTTATATCTGGCAGCTTTAATTAAATCGGGAAGACTTTCATAACGAACTTGGTTAATATCACGATTTGCTGTTATTACCGCGGGCATTTTTGTTTCTGTTATTTCATATCCTGATTTTACTTTTCTTTTTACTTTTACTGATCCATTTTCTGTATTACAGTCTTCTATTGAATTTATATACGTAAGAAGAGGGTAGTTTAAACGGGCTGCAATTCCGGGACCTACTTGAGCAGTATCACCATCAATAGCCTGTTTTCCACAAAAAACCAAATCTACTTTTTCTTTTTCTGATATCTTTTTTATTGCCATTGAAAGTACATAGCTTGTAGCTAAAGTATCTGCTCCTGCAAAACTTCTGTCGCTTAATAAAATTCCTTCATCAGCCCCCATCCCAACTGCTTTGTTAAGAATTTCTTCAGCCATTTGAGGACCCATAGTAATTACGGTTACCTTGCCGCCAAACTTATCCTTCAGTCTTAATGCTTCTTCAAGGGCATTTACATCATAAGGGTTAGTTATCGAAGGAACACCCACTCTTACAAGAGTATTCGTTTCCGGATCGATTTTTACCTCAGTAACATCTGGTACCTGTTTTAAACAAACAACACTATGCATTCAGAATCCTCCTAGATAAAATATTTCATACTGGTTTTTTTGTATTCCTTCGTACTATATAAAAGTTTATACGAAATTATTCTGTCATCATTAGTAATCTTTTTCACTATCTCAGATACTTCTTCCTGGGAATTACAGTGAATCATTGCATATAAATCATAGGGGAAGTCATCCATTCTTGGACGATTGTAACAGTGAGTAACTTCTGTGAATGCTGCTATTTTCTCTCCCAGATCATTTATGTATTCTTCCTTTGTCTCGATAACTATCATTGGATTATAATTTAATCCAATTTTTCTGTGGGCTAAAACTGCACCCATTCTTCTAAGATAGCCCTTATCAATTAAATAATTAATTTCATTTAAAAGAGCTTCTTCAGAAATTCCAATTTTATTACCAATTTCTACAAAGGGCTCCTTCGTATTAGGCAAATCTTCCTGAAGAACTTTTACGATTTCTTTTTGAATATCAGTAAGCATTTACTCATCTCCCTCAGGAATTTTAAAAACTGCTCTTAGCTTAAACAATTTTGTTGCAGGAAGCTTGTTAACAAAATATCCGATCTTGCTCTCTATTTCGGAAATAGTTTTATCTCTAGTTTCCTCACTATCTGAAATCAAAGTAAACCAAATATTATACTCATTATCTCTTTTGTAGTTATGAGTTATTCCCGGGTAGGAATTAAGTATTCCTGCAACTTTATCTGTATCTTCCTCTTTAACTTTAGCTGCACACAGTAGACTTGTGTAACCAAGTTTTTTAGAGGAAAAGAGGCCGCCAATTCTTCTTATTATTTTTTCATTTTTAAGTTTTATAATTCTATCCAAAACCTCTTCTTCAGATAAATCAAGTTTTTCCCCAATAGCTTTATAGGGACGGTTAACAAGGGGAAAATCGTGTTGAATTATCTGAAGAATTTTTTTATCTGTATTATCCATTATTTATCACGCCTTATTTAAAATGCACCAGGAATCCTCTGCCATATAATCTCCATCATAATTATAATACGCTCTGGCTCTGCAACCCCCGCAGATATATTTGTAGCCACATTCTCCACAGCCACCGCTATATTCCTCGGTTCTCATTTCTTTAAAAACAGGGCTTTCTTTCCAAATTTTATCAAAAGCTTCTTCTTTTACATTACCAACCCTCAAGTCAAAATATGCACATGGCTGAACATCACCTTTAGGAGAAATAATGCAATAACTTATACCTGCAATACACCCTTTTGAGAATCTCATATTCATTTCTTTTTCTTTAGCAATTCTCATAAACTGGGGAGCACAGGTTGGTTTAATTTCAATATCAACTTCTTTTTGTTTTTCAAGTACCTTATTCAAAACTTCTTCATATTCAATTTCAGTAAGCATATCAGATTCAATATTCAAACCTCTTCCTGTAGGAATAAGGAAGAATAAGTGATGGGCTTTTGCACCTTTGGCTACTGCAAAATCTGTTAGATTTTCCATTTCAGGCAAGTTCCACTTCATTACTGTGGTGTGAATTTGAAATTCTAATCCAACTTTATTACAGATATCCATACCTCTAACTGCTTCTTCAAAAGCATTTTCGTATTTTCTAAGTGTATTGTGCTTTTTCGAGTCAAGACTATCAAGGCTGATACCAATTCTTACTGCCCCGGCTTCTTTTAATTTATAGGCCAGTTCCTCTGTTAGAAGGGTTCCATTTGAACCTATTACCGGACGGAGACCAACACTTTTTGCATGAGCAATTAATTCTACAATATCAGGACGCATTAATGGCTCACCACCACTAAAAATCATAATCATAAATCCCGCTTTTTTAATTTCTGTAATCAGCTTTTTCCCTTGCTCCGTTGTAAGCTCTCCAGCAGATTCTTCTCCGCTTTCCCTGTAACAATGGTCACAATACATATTACATTTATTTGTAGTATTCCAAGATATAATCAAGTTTTCACTCTCCTAAGCCAATTTCTTCATCTGTCAGATAGCAAGCAGGGTCTTCCATCCAGAAATCATCAAAAACTGCTTCTGCTCTTGGTCTGAAGTTACCATTGCACAGTTCAAGATATTGGCATTTGCTGCATCTTCCTTTTAATAGAGATTTTCTGTCCTTCATTCCTGCTAATACAGGATGTGCTGCTTCAGTCCATATTTTGCTAAATTTTTTATCTTTTACATTTCCAAAAGTATGATTCATTGTAAACTGATCTGCGTGAACATTCCCCAGCCAATCTATTTCTCCAATTGCAATACCAGAGCGATTTCCACCATTGCGTTTTATTAAGTCATAAATCATCTTTGCTCTCTCAGGATCTTTCTTAAGATATCTGGTGTAAATATAGACTGCGTCACAGTGATTATCTACAGTAAGAATTTCTTTTTCATCACCTTTTGCATAGAAATTAATAGTATGATTTACAATATTATCAATTACATTTCGCTTTTCTTCATGACTAATGTCTTCCTCTATCAATTCCTTGCCTCTTCCAGAGTAAACCAGATGATAGAAGCAAACTCTTGGAATCTTTTCTTTTTCTATTAATTCAAAAATTCCATCTATCTCCTGATAATTATGTTTATTTATAGTAAATCTCAAGCCAACTTTTTGACCTGCCTGCTGACAATTTCTAATTCCTTCCAAAGCCTTTTGGAATGCCTTATCATTGCCACGGAATTTATTGTTTGTACCTTCAAGTCCATCAAGACTTATGCCAACATAACTTATGCCAATTTCTTTTATTTTCCTTGCCATTTCCGGAGTTATTAAAGTCCCGTTTGTAGAGATAGTAACTCTGATTCCTTTTGAAATTGCATATTCACATAATTCAAAAATATCTGGACGAATTAAAGGCTCTCCTCCTGAAATTAATAAAACTGGTACTTTAAAATCTGCCAAATCATCAATCATTTCTTTTGCTTCAATAGTAGAAAGTTCACCTTCCGCCGGGCCATTTTCTGCCTTAGCATAACAGTGAACACATTTTAAATTACAGGCTTTTGTTACATTCCATACAACAACAGGACCATGATCTTTTAAAGCCCCATGTTTGTTTCCTGAGGAATGAATACTATATCTTAACTGATCTCCATAATTATTACTTTCTGTAACAAGTTTACTGATACTGATCAAATAAATCTCTCCTAACTGAAATACTTTGGAATAAAAAATATTATATCATAATAATAGATAGATATTTCTGAAAATTGGGTATTTTTAATATTATAAATTAGTATCTAAAAATTGCAAACTAAATGGAGCTAAATAAAATGCCTTTTTTCGGAAGAATATATGAATTGATTTTTATAAATAAGCAATTCGGTCCCGGGGAAGTAATTGCCCTTTTCATTGCTTTGTCTGTAATTATGATTTCAATAGTAATATTTTATGAAAATCAAAGACCTGAAAAAACTATCGCCTGGCTGTTAATTTTATTTGTCTTCCCTTTGCTTGGTTTCATTTTATACCTTATCTTTGGACATAAATTTAGAAAAATTAAAAAATATAAAAAGAAAAAATTACTATCCATAAAAGAATTTAAAACAGTATTTGAAAGGGAAAGAATTAATTTTGTTGAACCCCTGGAATATATAGAAAAAAATATTCCCGATAAGAAAAAACTAATTACCCTTCTTCATAATATGGAAGATTCTCAGCTTAGCTACAGGAATTCAACTGAGATTTTTACAGATGGGAAAAATACTTTCGATGATTTTGTTGCTGAAATTAACAAAGCAGAAAGCCATATTCATATGGAATTTTATATTTTCCGAGATGATGAAACAGGAAAGCGTATTCAAAGGCACCTAATAAAAAAAGCCCAGGAAGGAATTGAAGTTAGAATTATATATGATGGAATGGGTAATATACAAATCAGTAAAGATTTTATAAATGAATTTACAAAAAATGGTATTCAGGCAATTTGTTTTTCTCCAGTAATTTTCCCTATTATTAATAATAGAATTAATTACAGAAATCATCGAAAAATTTTAGTAATCGATGGAAAAATTGCCTATATTGGGGGATTTAATATTGGAAAAGAATACGAAGGAAATTATGAGGGAATTAAGGTTTGGAGAGATACTCATTTAAAAATTTCCGGAGAAGGGGCAAAGCACCTTCAAAATGTTTTTATTGATGACTGGTACTACCTTACAAATGAGTCCTTAAAAAACGAAAAATATTTCCCTGTCATATACCATAGTGAAGAATCTGAAAAAGCAGTAATGCAAATAGTTAAAGGAGGACCGGACTCTGAATGGGAATCTATTATGCAAATGTATTTTGCCATGGTTTCTACTGCCCGTAAGAACATTTTTATTACCACTCCATACTTTGTTCCAAATGAAAGTCTGCTTATGGCAATAACTAATGCCGCTCTTTCCGGAATAGATGTAAGAATTCTAATTCCTGGTAAATCAGATTATGTAATTATGACCTTAGCTTCTTCTTCATATATAAAAGAACTCTTGGAAGCAGGAGTAAGAGTTTTTGAGTATGACAAAGAAAGTTTCGTACATGCGAAAACAATTGTTATTGATGGTGAGGTTTCCTCTGTAGGAACAGCAAATCTTGATGTAAGAAGTTTTTCGATGAACTTTGAGATCAATGCATTTATTTACAATAAAAAACTTGCTCAGGAGCTGGAAAAAGCTTTCTACTGTGATTTGGAATCTGCCAAGGAAATAACCCTGGAAGATATTGAACGTAAAAAAATACCCAGAATCCTCTTGGAATCCTGGGCAAAACTGTTTTCACCATTACTATAATTTATTTCATTACTCTGTCCAGCTGGAATTCTTTTTCCTCTCCATCCTGGATAACTTTAATATTTACTGTTGTTTCATTTCTTCCTGCAAGTCGGTACACTGCTTCATTTACACCAAGCTCAAAGTTTGCAACAGGCACATTGTCAATTGAAACCAACTCAGCACCCGCCTTAACACCAGCTGCTTCAGCAGTAGAATTATCTGCAAAGGATGAAATAAATACTTTTTCTTCTTCTTTATCTAAAACAATACCTGGGTCTGCTTCAATCATTTTCGAAATATAAATATAATCATCTTCATCAATTTTTGTTACAACACTATCAATTTTATCATCTTTAAAAGCGAAAAATTCCTGACTCTCATAGTTCTCAATCCCGGAAAGTTTCAACAAATAAGAACTATTATTTAAAGTAACAAGGATTCCACCTTCAATACTCTCCATGCTAATAATTTCAAACTCGTGCTTTAGGTGTTGGTTTTTAATTATTGCTGCTTTCACAACATCTTCACCCACATATTTCTGTCCCGCTTCTTCATATTCAAAACCTTTATTAAAATAAGAAATAGCTTCTTCGAAATTACCGTTTCCATAAGCCTCGTAATATTTATTCAAGGTTTCTTTATACTCTTCAACCTTATCTTCACTTACCTCTTTATCACCACTACATCCTGTCAAAAAAAATAAAACTGCCACTCCTGCAAAAAACAGCTTAAATATATTTTTCTTTTTCATTATTATCCTCTCCAATCTTTCACATTATATTTAAACATTTAATATTAAACAAGGTAAAAATCTTTTGTAACCAAATTTTTACATTTGTATAATCTGGGTAAAGTCTTAAAAAAGAAAGGAATAGATTTTATGAAAAGACTGGTATTAATAAGACATGGAAAAGCAGACTGGGATAAAGGATTATATGAAGATTTCAAACGACCTCTTAAGCCAAGGGGTAAAATGGATGGAGAAATTATAGCTGAAAATGTTTTAAAAAAAGAACCGGCTCCTGATGCATTCTTTGCCAGTAAGGCTGCAAGAGCATCAGAAACCGCATTAATTATTAAGAATCATCTAAAATTATCAGATACTATTCTTCACTTTGATCTTAATCTTTATACTTTTGAATGGCACGATCTTCTGACCTACGTCAGGAGTATGGATGATTCTCTCAAAACTGTTTGGATTGCAGGTCATAATCCTGCTCTTACAGAGCTGGTAAATTATTTGTCTTTTGAAAAGAAACTTTTGAACCTGCAAACAACGGGAGTTGCTGTACTTGAATTAGACATTTCTTCCTGGGTAGAAGCAAGAAAAGACTGCGGTGAACTTGCAGCTTATCATTATCCCAAAGAATTTAAATCACATACCAACGATTAAGAGCATCTTGAATTTTTCAACAGCATCAAGGCTGTGGGCAATACCAGAAGGCATTACAATGGTTTCACCTTTTGTTAATTCAAATTTATCATCACCAATTTTTACATCTGACATAATTAATCCCTCCTGATTTAGTGTGGTATATCTATACTATATCATTTTCTACTTAATTACATTGTATCTTCAGCTACATTTTGTTGACTGTATATATTATTTTGCTATTATTTACAAATCAGGAGGTACATGATGAATTTTTTGGAAATTTTTCTTTTAGCCCTGGCTCTTTCAATGGATGCTTTTGCAGTTTCACTTTGCAAAGGTTTGAATATGACAGGGAAAAATTTAAATACAGGAATAATAATCGCTGCATTTTTTGGCTTTTTTCAAGGCTTCATGCCTTTGATTGGCTGGTTCTTGGGTCAGCAGTTTGAAGAATACATCGTCGCTTTTGATCACTGGATTGCCTTTATTCTCCTTGGATTTATAGGAGGAAAAATGCTTTATGAAGGCATAAAAGGTGAGCCTGATTTAATGTGCGAATACAGAGTAAACTACAAAGAACTTTTCTTTTTGGCTATTGCCACTAGTATAGATGCTTTAGCCGTTGGAATAACTTTAGCTTTTCTTAATGTATCCATAATCTTTTCCGCTTCAGTTATTGCTGTAACAACTTTTATTATTTCATTTATAGGTGTTGTCTTAGGAAAAAGATTCGGTGTGCTTACAAAAAATTATGCAGAAATTGCCGGCGGGTTAATATTGATTTTTATAGGAACTAAAATTTTGATTGAACATCTAGGGATTGTTTAAAGATTAACAAAAGGGGGCAAATATTATGGAAAGAAAGATTCAAAAACAAGTAACTGGTTACAGAACCCAAGATGGTGCTGGAGTAAGTTTGGTGAGAGTTCTAGGAGGAAGAACTGTTCTGGATTTTGACCCTATTCTAATGCTTGATTCTTTTGACAGTATAAACCCTGATGAATATACTGCAGGATTCCCTTTGCATCCACACAGGGGAATTGAAACAATAAGCTATATCTATAAAGGAAAGATGATGCATAAAGACAGTCTTGGAAATGAAGACACCATATCTGACGGAGAAATACAATGGATGACAGCTGGATCAGGAATTATGCATGAAGAAAGACTCCCTGCTTCAGATAGAATGCTGGGGGTTCAGCTTTGGTTGAATTTACCTGGTAAGGATAAAATGGTTCCTCCCGCCTATAAAAGTATTAAAAATAATGAAATTGAAGAAATCCCTTTAGAAAATGGAAAACTTCGTTTACTTGCAGGAAAATATAAAGAAAAGGAAGGTTACTTAAGTAAGTACCTTCCCCTTGACTATTATGATATTCATCTAGATGCTAATTCTTCAACAATAATTGAAACAGAAGCAGAAAGATCAATAATGCTCTTTACTCTTTCAGGTAATGCTATTGTTGGAGGAGATTTAGTTAATGAAAAAACTGCAGTAAAGCTGACAAAAGGAACTTCTGTAAAAATTAGCAGCACAAATGAAAAAGCTCAGGTTTTATTTGTAAGCTCACTTGAATTAGATGAACCTGTGGTTTGGGGCGGCCCTATTGTTATGAATACAAAAGAACAGCTGAACCAGGCCTTTGCCGATCTGGACAATGGCACTTTTTTACAAGAAAAGATGACTTATAATAAGTAGTTATTTCAACTCTTTTAACTCACTAAGTAATTCCTTATACTCCAATTCTAACTTTTGGACATCATCTTTTTTTGATGGTACTGACAATTTTCCAATGATGGTAGCGAGCCTTGTGTTCAATACCATCTTTTTTTCTTCTAATTCCTTAAAAATATTATGAGGTCTATTAATATTTTCTAAATATTCTTCATATGCTCCATTGAATAGATTTATCTTTTTATCCTCTATCCACATTATTTGGTTAGAAATGTTTTTTATAAAATGCCTGTCGTGGGATACAAATAACAAGGTTTTATTGTAATCAATAAAGGCTTCCTCTATAGCCTCCAAGCTGTTCACATCAAGATAATTTGTAGGCTCATCCAGTATTAGCAAATTAGCATTCGAAAGAAGAATTTTGGCAAAAGATACTTTTGCAAGCTCACCTCCACTAAGGACATTAACTTTTTTATAAATAGTATCTCCCTTAAATAGTAACCTTGAAAGAAGGGTTCTAGAAAATGACTCTGGGAAAATACTTATATCCATTATATTTTCAATAATACTTTTCTTATGATCTAAAATATTATAATCCTGACTAAAATAACCAATCCTTGCAGAAGGGGCTATTCTGATATTTTCATTTCCTTCAATAATCATTTTTAAAAGGGTACTCTTACCACATCCATTGGGACCAATCAAAGCAATTTTTTTACTATTTTCAATATAAAAATTTGCATTCTCAAATAAAACTTTTTCTCCAAAGGATTTATTAATATTATGCCCCTCAATAAGAATTTTTCCAGGGGGATTAAAACTCTCCTGAATATCCAATTTAATTTTTTCAGTTCTTTTTACTTTTTCTTTTGTTTCTAAGTGTTCAATTCTTTTTTGCATGTTTT
>RZYW01000166.1 GCA_009930175.1 Clostridia bacterium | reverse complement strand
TTTATCGTATGACTAGAGAAAATAAGAAAAATGCTTAAAATTAAACCAAGAGAACCTAGTTATTTTGCGCTATTTGTTTTTAAGATGGATGATGATCAGAAGGAACTAGTTGATAAATTCATTAAAGATTGCGAAGAAGAGCTTAAAGTTGAAACAAATTGTTTTGCAGTTTTTGATGAAGAACAACAAGAAATCATTGTTCAATCTGAATTTGGTTCTGTTGAAACTATTGTTAACAAAGGAGAGTACTTAGTTTTTAAGTATGTGCCTGAAATTCCTTATTTTGACTTTGTGAACTATGAATCTGACGAATTTTCAAAAGTGTTTCATACTGTTTAGCGAAAAAATAAACTTAATTTAGTTAGTTTTATTTTTTCACTAAATTAAAGGAGTTTTTTTAAAATTGAAAAATATATTTAAAGATTTAGAAACAATACTTGCTTCTAAAATAGCTGATAAGAAACAAGAAGGTATGGGATTAGAATTCACTGCTATCCATAATGGAAAGCCAAAGAAATTCACTTTAGCTGTTGTAAATGATAAAAGATATAATGAACAAGATCTTTGTTATTTTTGTAGTGATGGAGAAGTTTATCAAACAAATATCATTTCAGGTGGAGGTTCAAGTGGAATAGGTTTAAAGCTTGATCAAATGACTCCTGTCACTAAATCTGTTGAGATAGTTAAAACCTTCGCTATAGATAATTTTAATAGTTTCTTTTCTGAAGTGAATTCATTTGAAAAAACTGTTTCTAAATATGAAGATGAATTTGATAAGAAAAAAGCTAGAAAAAGTTTAATCATTAAAAAATTTCATCAAAAAGAAATTCCATTAAAAGTTGATCCTAAATTTCATGTGCGTGTTAATGTGACAACAATGACAGCTGCTTTAGAATTTAGTCTAATCTATGATAAGAACGTTTTTGTAACCGAGTTAAAATATGGTAGAACATTAACAAATCTTAAGTGTAGAAATGTTATTAAAAAAGAAAGACCTGAAGTTTCTATTAGTAAAGAAGTAATGGATGAAGTTTTAAGTGAAACTCAAACTGTCATTGATTCTCTTAATAAAGAATACAAAGAATTCGTTGAAAATCTTTAAGCTTTTAGTTTAGTATTTATTTAGAAAGTAGGATTGAAATTATTATTTTTTAAGGAAACGAGGCAACTTGAAAACTGTAATAATAGAAATACTATTTTCTAAACTTTGCTAAACTAGAAAAATCCAATATATAGGGAGGTCTTCATATGAAGATGAGGACAGTAGCAAAGTTTGTAGCTGTAATATTTGCGGTAATGTTAGTTGGAGTAGCAATTCCTTCAGAATCATCAGTGAACCCATTTGTTGATGTAGAACTAAATCACTGGGCTTATGATGCTGTAAGTCAGCTTAATGCAAGAGGAATTGTTACAGGTTATGAAGATGGAATGTTTAGAGGTAATAAAGCAGCTTCAAGATATGAAGTTGCTTCAGTTGTTGCAAGAATGCTAGCATTTGTTGATGTTAATAAAGCATCAAAACAAGATGTTGAAATTCTTAAACAACTAGCTTTTGAATTCCATAATGAACTTAAGCTTCTAGGGGTTAAGAATGAACAACTTGATTC
>RZYW01000014.1 GCA_009930175.1 Clostridia bacterium | reverse complement strand
TTGCAATTAAATAAGAAAAAGAGCAGATTCTCTGCCCTTATAATTACTTTTTGTTATTTTCTTTTAGCAAAGGGGTCTTTTGTTCTTCTTTTTCCATTTTACAATGGCCAGTAAACTTAGCACCATCTTCTATTACAATAAACTTCGATACAATATCTCCATTAAGCCTTCCCGCTTTATTAATTTCTATTTTTTCTTTTGCCAAAACATTCCCATTAAGCTCTCCCGCGACAACAACGTTTTTTGCCTTAACATTTCCTGTCAAAAAGCCCTGATCACCAACCACTAAATTTCCTTCGATAACAACATCCCCATGAAGTTTTCCATCCACTCTCACAGAACCTTTAGACATAACAGATCCTTCAACTTCAGAATTCAGTCCAATTATTGTTTCTATTACATCTGAATTAATTGCATTTTCTTTCTTAGCTTCTTTTGATCCAAACATCAAATTTTCTCCTTTATTTACATTGTAGTCTGAGGATTAATAGTTCTCCCGTTATAGGTTATTTCGTAATGAACATGGGGTCCTGTTGCTCTGCCAGACCTACCCATTCTTGCTATAAGTTCTCCTCTTTTAACTTGGTCTCCAACTTTCACGTTCAAAGAAGAACAATGAGCGTACATTGTTGTATATCCATACCCATGATTAACAACAACCGTATATCCAAAACCTGCTCTATATCCAGAAAAAGTTACTTTTCCTGAGCCAGTGGTAACAATTCTAGTTCCATAACCCGCTGCAATATCTACGCCGGAGTGAAACTCAGAGCCACGACCAGAAAAAGGATTCGCCCTCCAACCATAAGGAGAAGTCAATCTCCCCGAAGCCGGCCGACCACTTGGCTTTGCTGCCAGAAACCTAATCCTGTCAGACGTTTCTTTCTCTAGACTCGACAATATTTTTTCTTGGTTATCGACCTCTTCGTTAATAACCTTTAACATTTCCTTAATTTCAGCAATGTCCGAAAGACCTGTGTTTTTCATCACTGAATCTCCAGAAATTCCACTTAAATTATATGTAGAGTTAAGTAAGTCATAGTTGCCAGTTACTAAGCTTCTTGATGGATAACGACTACCCCCGCTATCTCCTCTCGAAACTGTTATGTTGGATTCTTCTTGAACCTTAAGCCCTACCAATTCACGAACTTTCGCATCAGTCTGCTTAATCTCTTCAAGTTTTTCTAAAGCCATCTCTGTTTCTTCTTTAAGAATTTTTATTTCTTCATTCTGAATTGAATTAACTGACTTCAGCTCATTATTCTCTAAAAGCTTAGCCTCTAACCTGGAGGAGTTTATAAAAAGAACTCCAACAACAACTAGAGATAAAAGACCAAAAACAGCCAAGGCATTTATTAACATCGCAGGAATCTTAATACTTTTTACCTCAGAATTATTATGAGGAATAAACATTAAGGTAAACTTATGATTTTTAAACTTAAATTTCATTCTTCAACCAACTCCCGAACATTCAAACAAGTACATTTTACTTGTATTTTTGGAAATAGTAAACCCTAAATTTGTTTACAACCGTCTTTTTGCCCTCCATCAAGTTTAACGCGCTTATTTCGCCTTTTAAGGCCGTTTTGTTTTTTTAGGACGAATCACTTGTTGTTTCCGGCGGTGTTTCACGTGAAACATTGTTTTCATGAATAAAAAAAGTAATGTTCCACGTGAAACATTACTTTTTGTCGATTATCTCTAATATCCTGTTCAGGTCGTCCAGGTTATAATATTCTAATTCTATCTTTCCTTTTTTTTCCGTTCCTCTTATTTCAACCTTCGTGGAAAAAATTGTTTGAAGGTTTTCTTTGATTCTTGCTAGTTCTACGCTCTCAACTTTGAATATTTCTTCAATCTTTTTAGCTTCTAGCCGTTTTTTTACTAGTGCCTCCGTTTGCCTAACGTTTAGTCCTTTGTCTGCAATTTCCTTTGCACATTCTAATATTATTTTTTGGTTTTCTAATGGCAATAGGGCTCTGCCATGCCCCATAGATATTTTACCTTCTGTAACCATGTTGATTACACTTTGGGGGAGTTCAAGCAATCTAATTGCGTTGGTTATGGAGGATCTGCTTTTCCCAAGAATTTCTCCTAGTTCGCCTTGAGTTAACCCATGCTGTTCAATTAAGCTTTTGTATGCCCTGGCTTCTTCTATTGGGTTTAAGTCTTGTCTTTGAATATTCTCTATTAAGGCTACTCTAGATGTTTTCTCATCATCAAAGTCCCTGATTATGCCTTCAATTTCTTTGTGCCCAAGTAGTGAACAAGCCCTAAACCTTCTTTCTCCAGCTACAATTTGGAACTTATCCTTGTTTTTTCTAACAATAATTGGTTGAATTAAGCCATTTTCTTTAATCGACTGTGCCAGCTCTTCAATTTTTTCCTGGCTGAAATCTTTTCTTGGTTGATCCGGATTAGATATAATTTTGCTGGTTGGTATAAGAAGTATTTTTTCTCCTGGAAATTCTTCTTGTTTTTTCTCAGTTGCAACGCTTTGAGCATTCCCGGGAATTAATGCCCCCAATCCTTTTCCTAGTCCTTTTTTAACCATTTTCAAGCACTTCCTCTCCTAATAAAAAGTACATCTCAGCTCCTTTAGAGTTTGGAGCATAAAGAATTACCGGTTTCCCATAACTTGGGGATTCGCTGATTCGCACATTTCTTGGAACAATAGCCTTGAAAAGCTTGTTTCCAAAATATTTTTTTACCTCATCGACAACTTGAACTGATAGGTTTGTTCTTCCATCAAACATAGTCATTAAAACCCCTTCAATTTCAAGTTCCTTGTTTAAATTGCTCCTAACAAGTTCAATTGTATTTATCAGCTTTGAAAGCCCTTCAAGTGCATAGTACTCGCATTGGATTGGAATTATAACACTTGTTCCAGCAACAAGTGCATTTAGAGTAAGCAGGCCCAAAGATGGCGGGCAGTCAATAATTATGTAATCAAAAAAGTCTTTTATTCCTTCAAGTGCATTTTTTAATAAAAATTCCCTTTGCTCCATTGAAACCAACTCAATTTCAGCACCAGCAAGCTGAATGTTGGAAGGCAGCACTACGAGATTCTTAACTTCTGTTTTGTGAATGGTATCGGAAATTTTTCTTCCATTTATAAGTACATCATAAACTGAGAATTCCAAATCATCAGTTTCTATACCAAGACCGCTGCTTGCATTGCCCTGAGGATCCATATCAATTAATAAAATTTTCTTTCCCTCTAAAGCAAGCGCCGCTGAAAGATTAATCGCAGTTGTAGTTTTCGCTACGCCGCCCTTTTGATTAACTATCGGGATGATTTTCCCCATGTCTACACCTCCAAATAAGATTTTAACATATTGCCCCCATCAATTATATACAAAAAAAACACCTTTCGGTGTTTATTTGTATATTTTAATTACAACTTCCAGATGATCCTCCCTGGTAAACTCCATATATTCTGTTTTTGCACCTAAAAACTCTATATCCTTAAGAGATTTTTTGAGTGTATTTTGGAATAATTTATAGTCGCTTGGTCTTGCTGCTTTTATATCACTGTTTATAGCCTTGTTTTCAATGCTTCCCGTTTTGCAAAAATTTGATATTAATTCTTCTGTTTGCTTAACATTTAGATTGTTTTCATAAATTTTTTCAAGTAATAATAGCTGATCTTCCTCTTTTTCTACTCGTATCAAAGCTCTTAAATGTCTTTCAGATAGAATTTCTGTCGATATCTCATTTCTTACTTTAGGGGAAAGCCTTAAAATCCGAATTTTATTGGCTACCATTGATTGAGATTTGCCAACTTTTTTTGCTACTTCTTCCTGAGTCATGCCAAATTGTTCAATTAAGACTTTAAACCCTTCTGCTTCTTCAAAGTAATTTAAGTTTTCTCTTTGCAAATTTTCAATAATTGCTATTTCTGCCATTTCATTTTCGTTTAAATCCTTCAATATAGAGGGCACTTCATTTAAACCAGCTAATTTTGCAGCCCTAAAACGACGTTCTCCTGCAATAATTATATATTCCTTTCCAGAAACCTTCTTTAATATTAAAGGCTGAAGAATTCCATATTGTCTAATTGAAGACGCAAGCTCCTCAAGATGTTCATTATCAAAAATTTGTCTAGGCTGAAAGGGATTTCTGACTATCAAATCAACGGGTATTTTTTCAATACTATCTTGTTGCTTGTTTGCAGATATTCCTAAGAGTGAATTTAATTTATTCATAGGCCCTCCTAAAGTGGTTTTTTTGCCGGAACTCCTGCCCTCCGTGGATATTTTTCTGGTGTGCTTTTGGTTTTTTTAATAAAAATTATATTTCTTTCCATTTCGAACTCATCTATTTTAAAATTATAAACTTTTTCAATTTCTCCGCCTAAAATTTCAAGAGCCTTTTTTGATTCCTTTAATTCTTCTTCATACTCTGGGCCCTTGTAAGCAATGAAATATCCATCAACCTTTACAAATGGAAGGGTATATTCCAATAAAACTGACATTTTTGATACCGCTCGAGCTACGGAATAGTCAAAATTTTCTCTATACAACTCATTTTTCCCAAGATCTTCTGCTCTACCTTCTAATAAATAAATATTTGGGAGCTCTAATTCTTTGGTAGCTTCCTTTAAAAACTCAATTCTTTTATTTAAAGAATCCGAAAGTGTTACAAACAGTCCCTCCTGCATTATTGCAAGAGGTAACCCAGGGAACCCTGCTCCAGTTCCTACATCAATAATTGATTTGCCTGATAATTCTAATTCCTTGATTTTCAATAAAAGCAAAGAATCAATAAAATGCTTATAATAAAACTCTTTTTCTTCCACAATCGCAGTAAGATTAATTTTATTATTCCAATCAAGAAGTAACTCTTTATATCTTGATAATAACTTTAGTTGAATTTTGGAAATTTTAATATTCTCTTTGGTAAAATAACTTTCAATCTGTTTATTCATTTTTTTCCCTTCTATTTCTCTCCAAATATATCATTAATACAGAAATGTCTGCAGGTGATACTCCCTGTATTCTAGATGCTTGGCCAACTGAGATAGGCTTAATAATGTTAAGCTTTTGAGCAGCTTCCTTGCGTAGCCCAGATATCACCAAATAGTCAAGATCTTCAGGCAAAGCTTTATTCTCAAGTTTGTTGAATTTCTCTATCTGTTTAAGCTGTTTATCTATATAACCTTCATATTTGATTTGAATATCTATTTGTTCTTGAACATCTTTTCTGTGGATGCCAGGAATAAATCCATGATCCACTAAGTCCAAATAGTTAATTTCATTTCTTTTTAAAATATCATAAAGTGAAATAGATTGTTTAAATTCTGGACTATTTTTCTTTTCAATTAATAATCTTAATTCCTTGTTGCTTGGCAATATAAAAATTTCTTTTAAATTATTTATTTCCCGGGAAATAATCTCTTTTTTTTCAAGAAAAGCCTTATATCTTTCTTCCGATACTAAACCAATTTTATATCCTTTTTCAGTAAGTCTCAAATCAGCATTGTCTTGTCTTAAATATAAACGATGCTCAGACCTTGATGTTAATAACCTGTATGGTTCTGTAGTTTCCTTTGTTAATAGATCATCTATCAAAACTCCCATATACGCTTCGGCTCTTGATAAGATTAATGGTTCTTCCCCTTTTACTTTTAACGCAGCATTAATTCCTGCAAGAATACCTTGAGCTGCAGCTTCCTCATACCCAGAAGTACCATTAATTTGTCCAGCAGTAAATAATCCAGAAATCATTTTTAATTCAAAGCTTAATTTAAGTTGGGAAGGCTTAACAGCATCATATTCTATTGCATATCCCGTACGTAATATCTCAGCGTTTTCCAAACCAGGAATCGTTCTCAGCATCTCTAACTGAACTTCCTCCGGCAAACTAGTGTTCATTCCCTGAACATATATTTCATTTGTGTTTTCACCTTCAGGTTCAACAAATAACTGGTGTTGATCTTTATTTGCATATCTTACAATTTTATCTTCTATAGAAGGACAATATCTTGGACCAGTTCCCTGAATAACGCCAGAAAATAAAGGAGATCGGTGTAAATTGTTTTTTATTACCTGGTGTGTTTCAGTATTAGTATAAGTTAGCCAGCAGGGAATATTTTTTTCAGCCCGTTCTCTTTCATAATTATCAAAGGAAAAATACAACCCCTCATCCGATCCAGGCTGAAGTGACATTTTGGAATAATCTAATGTGTTTGCATCAACTCTTGCTGGAGTCCCTGTTTTTAACCTTAGTAACTCAACCCCATTTTCTGCCAATGATTTAGAAAGCAAATCTGTTGTCATAAAACCTTGAGGTCCGGACTTAAATAACAAATCACCAATTATTATCCTCGAATCCATATAAGTACCCGCAGTTATAACTACAGCTTTAGAGTAAAAAATACCCCCTGTCTGTATCTGTACACCTTTAATTTCGCCATCTTCTACAATTATCTTTTCTACTAAACCTTGTTTTACCTTTAAATTTTTTTCTTTAGACATAGTCAAATACATCTCTTGCTGATACTTCTTTTTATCTGCCTGCGCACGAAGAGCATGAACCGCAGGGCCCTTTGAAGTATTGAGCATTTTTATTTGCATATAACTCTTATCAATATTTTTTCCCATTTCTCCACCTAGTGCATCTATTTCTCTTACCAGGTGTCCTTTTGCCGGACCTCCAACAGAGGGGTTGCAAGGCATTAAGGCAATATTATCAAGACTTATTGTAAACACTGTTGTTTTTAGACCCATTCTCGCAGAAGCCAATGCTGCTTCACAACCTGCATGTCCCGCTCCTACTACAATAACATCACAACTTTCACCTATATATGACACTAATTTACCTACTTTCCTATACAAAATTTACTAAAGATCTCATGCATAATATCTTCATTTACATTGTTCCCAATTATCTCTTCCAGAGTCGATTTTGCATCATACAAATCTATTGTAATAAAATCATCTTCCATTTCATTGATAACAGAATTTAAAGCTTGGTTTATAAAAATAAACGCCTTTTCCAGTAAGCCCTTTTGTCTGACATTTGTAATAAATGCACCCTCATTAAAGTCGTAACTAGAATCAATAAAAATATTCTCTATCTCTTTCTCTAATATATCTAGATATCTTTTTCCTTTTGTAGAAAAAGGAAGGATTATTTCACCTGTAAAGTGCTTTTTAATCCTATCAATTTCTTCATCTTTATTTAAAATATCAATTTTATTTAACAATATTATTTTATTCTTATTTCTAATTAAATCAAATATTTCATCATTATCAAAAAAATACTCTTGAGATAAATCGATCATATATATAATTAGATCCGCTTTTTCAATACTATCTTTTGCTTTTTCAATTCCTATCTTCTCAATTAAATCTTCACTTTTTCTAATACCTGCCGTGTCTATAATTTTTGCAGGTATTTTGCCAATTGTCAGATATTCTTCTATTGTATCCCTTGTTGTGCCAGGAATATCAGAAACAATTGCTCTTTCCTCATTTAATAAAAGGTTTAAGAAGCTGGATTTCCCAACGTTTGGCTCTCCTAATATTAAAATTCTTATTCCTTCATTAATATATTTACTTTTTTCACTTCTAAGAAGCAACAACTGGAGGTCTTCTTTAATCCTGTTAATTTTTTCAAATTTTTCTTCTGTTGAAAGGGTCGGAACGTCATCCTCGGGAAAATCTATGCTGGCTTCTAAATATGCAAGAATTTCTACTATATTTGAAATAATATTGTTTACTTCTGAAAAATTTGTACCACCTATTGTTTTTGCAGCAAATTGTAATCCTTGTTTATTTTTTGCTTCAATTAAGTCAATTATACCTTCAGCTTTTGTTAAGTCTAATTTCCCATTCAAAAAAGCTCTTTTGGTAAATTCACCCGCTTCTGCATGTCTTGCACCATTTTTAATTAAAAGTTCAAGAATATAGTTAATCCCTATAAAGCTACCGTGAGATTGTATTTCAACTACATCTTCGCCAGTATAAGATTTTGGTCCCTTCATGATGATAAACAAACCTTCATCTATAAGTTGTCCCGAATAATTATCAACAATGTTTCCCAAAACAGCCCTATGACTTTCTATACTTTTAAATTCTCTTTTCCCACCCCAAAGCTTTCCTGCTATCTCTATAGAATCCTCACCACTCAAGCGAATTATAGATACTGCAGATGGCCCGATGCCAGTAATTATTGAACAAATCGTATCAGTAAACTTCATAATTTCCCTCCTTGCAAAAAAAGCCAGTAATCAAAAGATTACTGGCAAATTTTTAATAATTTCGTTTAGGAGCTATTACAACTTTTCTAAAAGGTTCTTCACCTTCACTATAAGTATTTACGCTTTTATTCTCCTGTAACGCCATATGAATTATTCTTCTTTCTTGAGGACTCATTGGTTCCAAAGAAATTTTTCTGCCTGTTTTCTTAACTTTGTTAGATAATTTTTCCGCCAGGCTATATAACGTATTTTCCCTTTTCTTTCTATAATCCTCTATATCAATAATAACTTTTTTATAATTTTCGCTGGACTTATTAACAAATAAATTAACCAGAAACTGTAAAGAGTCTAAAGTTTCTCCTCTTCTACCAATTAATATACCTAAGTCTTCACCTTGAAGATTAACCAAAATGTTACCATCTACTTCATTAATAGAAATTTCTGGGTTTAAGCTCATTTTCTCAAAAAGAATTTGAAGAAAATCATTAATCTTATTATTGTTATTTTCTTTTTCACTAACTCTTACAAGAGCATCTTTTCCGCCAATGAAACCTAAAAAACCATTTTTTGGTTCTTCTAATATTTCAATCTCAACTTCACTCTCTGTTAGGTTTAATTCTAACAATGCCGCTTTAACTGCATCATCTATTGTTTTTCCTGATTTTTCAATTACTCTCATTAGACTGCCTCCTTATTTGAGTCAGGAAGACGATTAATTATATGTTGCTGAAGCACACCCATTGCGTTAAAAACTACCCAGTATAAACATAAGCCTGCTGGGAATTTAAAACTTATATAACCAATCATAACTGGAAGAAAATATAATAGCATCTTATTTTGTCCTGCCGGACCAGAACTGGCTGCTGTTAATTTACTTTGAAAAAATGTTGCAACCCCGACTAATATAGGAAGTATATATAGTGGGTCTGGATTTGTTAAGTTATTAATCCAAAAAAAAGTTGCATGTTCCACTGGTTCAAAGGGATAAGCTCTTAAAGAATTAAATAAAGCAAATAAAATAGGCATTTGAACTAGCAAAGGTAAACAACCCGCTGCTGGGTTAACATTATATTTTTGATACAACTCCATAGTAGCTTTGTTTAATTTTTCTTTATCATTTTTATACTTCTTCTGAAGTTTTTGAACCTCTGGTTGAATACTTTGCATATTTTTCATAGATTTCATTTGTTTAACGCTTAATGGAAATAATGCTATTTTAATCAAAATAGTTAAAATAATTATTGCCAAAGCATAACTTGGAAATCCTATCTTCACCGAAATTGTATAAAAATATGTAATTAAAGAAACAACAAAATCATTTAATATACTCAAATTAACACCTGTATAATACAGGCTCCACCTCCCGATAATTATTTTAAAACAAACTATTAAACAGGATCATATCCTCCGGGATGAAAAGGATTACATTTTAAAATTCTTTTAACTGCCAAAAAGCTTCCTTTAAATAAGCCATACTTTTCCAAGGCTTTTATTGCGTACTGAGAGCAGGTAGGATAAAACCTACAATTCTTTCCCAATAATGGTGAAAGAAATTTCTGATATCCTTTAATAAGAAAAATTAAAAATTTTTTAATCAATTAGCTCAGATCCCTTTAAAGCATGATTAAGAGACTTTTCCATTGAAAAATAGTCCGTATCTTTTATTGTTTGTCTTACAATTATGATAATATCACAACTTTTAGATAATAAGGAATTATTTTTCCTTAATGTTTCTCTTAATCTTCTTTTTATTTCATTTCTTTTCCAAGCTTTCCCAACTTTCTTAGAAACCGAAAAACCGATTCTGGAAAAACCTAAAGAATTTTTTTTATAATAAACCACGAAATCTCTATTCGCAAAAGAATTTCCCTTTTTATAAGTAATTTTAAATTCTTTATTTTTTTTTAACCGGTTTTCTGATTTAAGCAAAGCTTTCAACTCCAAAAAAAAGTCCTTCTGTTTAAAAAGGACTTAAAAACTAACTTATGCAGATAAAACTTTTCTTCCTTTTGCTCTTCTTCTTTTTAAAACATTTTTTCCACCAACAGTTGCCATTCTAGCTCTAAAGCCATGAACTCTTTTTCTTTTTCTTTTACTTGGCTGATACGTTCTTTTCATCTTAAACTACACCTCCATTAAAACTATCTTATATAATATAAATATTTATCATTCCCATTGACCATGAAATTATATACTAATCTTCATTAATTATCAAGATATTATAAAAATTTTTTATTCCTGTGGATAACTTTTATATTTATTAACTCTTTTCTGTTGATAAACTATTTTTATTTTGATAGTATAGCATTACAATTCTTAAGTTATAAACATTTTCTTAACAGGATGTTTATAATTATTCTCGGAGGTATCTTTATGATAAAGTCACAACTAGATGAAATATGGTCGGAAACCCTCAAGGTAATTCAAAATAAAATTAACAGGCCATCTTTTGATACCTGGTTTAATCAAACAGAGCTCGTTGCTTATTATGATGAGAATTTTATTATTAAAACTCCAAATGACATAGTGAAAGATTGGTTAAATAATAATTACATAGAAGTAATAAATGAATCCTTTCAAGAAATATTAAAAAGAAAAGTAATAGCAAAGTTTGTAGTTTCTAACGATCTTGAATTATTACCTATAGAAAACAATCCAGCAGATAATATTAGAAGAGAATCAATAGAAGAAAAAATTGCAAAATCAAACATAAATCCTCGTTACACTTTTGATAATTTTGTTGTTGGAAATAGTAATAAATTTACACATGCAGCTTGCATGTCCGTCGCTGAATCTCTTTCTTCAAGATATAACCCTCTATTTATTTACGGTGGAGTAGGACTAGGAAAAACTCATTTAATGCAAGCAATTGGAAATTATGTAATGATAAATTCTAATAAAAAAGTTCTATATGTATCTTCTGAAAAATTTACTAATGAGCTAATTAATGGAATCCGTGATGATCGTACTGAAGCGTTTAGAAATAAATATAGAAATATTGATGTATTATTAATTGATGATATTCAGTTTTTGGCAAAAAAAGAAAGAACTCAAGAAGAATTTTTTCATACTTTTAATGCTCTTCATGAAGCAAATAAACAAATTATTATTTCAAGTGACCGTCCTCCAAAAGAAATTCCAACATTAGAAGATCGTTTAAGAACACGTTTTGAATGGGGTCTTATAACAGATATTCAATCTCCAGATTATGAAACCAGGGTTGCTATTTTAAGAAAAAAAGCAAAAATGGAAAATTTTGATATACCCGATGAAATAATGTCTTATATTGCTGAAAAAATTGATTCTAATATAAGAGAACTCGAAGGTGCTTTAATTAGAGTAATTGCATATTCATCTTTAAGTGGAAAAAATATAGATCTAGAGCTTGCAAAAAAAGCATTAAAAGAAATTATAACTGATAAAAAACCTATTATTATTACTCCTGAAATAATACAAGAAGTTGTGTCTGAAAATTATAATATTCGAGTTGAAGATCTTAAATCTAAAAAAAGAAACAAAGATATTGTATATCCAAGACAAATTTCAATGTACTTATGCAGAACCCTTACCGATTTATCACTACCTAAAATTGGTGAATATTTTGGAGGTAGAGATCATACAACAGTTATTCACTCTTATGAAAAAATTAGTTCAGAAATGATAAAAAATCCAGCACTTTCAAATACAATTAATTCCTTAACTGAAAAAATTAAAAAAGTTTAAAACTGTTAATAAATATATAATAAGTTGTTATTTAATTGTGGATAACTTTTATATTTTATCTTCCTTGTGGATTTGTGGATAAACTCTATAACTTTTCAACAGGATTTTAAACATCATTTTAGCTATATGTAATATAAGTATTTTGCAGTTTTCAACATATCAACAGTGCTTATTAATATTACTACTAAAAATCAATAAAAGGAGAAAATTATGAAAGTAAAATGTTTGAAAGAAAATTTAAGCTATGGTTTACAAAATGTTCAAAGAGCTATCTCAAGTAAAAAGACTCTACCAATACTTGATGGAATACTCCTTAAAACTGAAGGTAACCATTTAGTTATTACAGCTACTGATTTAGAGTTAGGCATTGAGACTAAAATTCCTGCAGAAATTATAGAACAAGGAGAAATGGTTGTTACTTCTGGAAAATTTATTGAATTAACTAAGAAAATTCCTAATGTTTCTATAGAACTAATAAAGAATAATTCAAATTTAAAAATTCATTATTTAAATTCAGAAGTAGAATTAAAAGGATTTAATCCAAATGAGTTTCCATTATTACCTAATATAAATGATGAATTTAGTTTTAAAATAAAAAGTAAAAATCTAAACTCATTAATTAAAAAAACAATATTTGCCAGCTCTCCAGATGAATCAAGACCAGTATTTAATGGTTCATTATTAAACATTTCAAATAGTGAAATAAAATTTGTAACTACAGATTCTCATAGATTAGCTATTAATAATTTAAAAACTAATGATGAAAATAATAATATAAATATAATCATTCCAAGAAAAACTCTAAATGAAATTCAAAAAATTTTTAAAGATGAAGAAGAAATTATAACTATTTTTGGAAATAATAAACAAGTTTGTTTTATTAATTCTGATACAAAAATTATTTCAAGAATAATTGATGGTAAATTTCCAAATTTTGATCAAGTAATTCCAAAATCATTTCAAACAACTATTAAAGTTAATAAAAAAGATTTCCTGGAAACTATCGAAAGAGCAAGTTTGTTTGTAGATTCTGTTGATAATCTATCAATAGTTAAACTTTTTATAACTGATTCAAATATCAATATTACTTCTATTTCTGAAACTGGATTTATTAATGAAAATTTAAATGCTTATGTTCATGGTGATAAATTAGAAATTAGTTTTAATTCAAGATATCTAATAGAAGCATTAAAAATTATAGAGACAGATGATATTGAATTTAAATTTTCTGGAAGCTTAAGTCCAGCAATAATTAAAGAAACGAATGATAGTTACACTTACTTAGTATTACCTCTAAGAACAAGTTAAAATTTTAAAATAATTTTTTAATTTAAAGCCATTCTTTTAAAAGGAATGGTCTTTTTTATTTTTGTAATAAAAAATATGGTATAATTCAATTAAAAAAATTGGTGAACTATGATTATTAATAAAATAAAAATAGAAAATTTTAGAAACTATACAGAAGAAGAAATACTTTTTACTAATAAAATAAATTATATTTTGGGTGATAATGCTCAGGGTAAAACAAATTTATTAGAAAGTATTTTTTTTATTTTAAATAATGAATCATTTAAAAACATAAAAGAAGAAGAATTATTTAATGAAAATAATAAATTAAAACAATTTAATATTACTCTTGAAATAATAAATGATAATAAAAAATATAGTATAGAGTTAAATAAAAATGAAAATAAAAAAAATTATAAAATAAATGGTGTAAAAAGAGATTTTAAAAATAAAATTATTAAAACAATTCTTTTTATTCCAGATGATTTGCAAATAGTAAAGGAAGGTCCTGGAAAAAGAAGGGATTTTTTAGATAATGAAATAAAGATTTTATTTCCAAATTATAAAAACTTAATTAAAAATTATTATAAGTTACTTTCTCAAAAAAATTATTTATTAAAAAACAGGAGGGATAAAAATTTAATAAGAACTTTTAATATTCAATTAGCAGAAAATGGAAAAGAAATAATAAAATATAGGCTATTTTTTTTAAAGAATATAACACCTATTGCTAGAAATACTTATAATACTATCTCTGAAAAAAATGAAATATTATCAATTAATTATAAACCAAGTTTTAATTTTAATAATTATGAAGAAGAGTTAGAGTTAAATTTAGAAAATGAATTATTAAGAAAACAATCATTAATTGGAATTCATAGAGATGATATTATTTTTTACATAAATGGTAAAAATATAAAATCATTTGCTTCACAAGGACAACAAAGATCAGTTGTTTTATCATTAAAAATTGCAGAGCTGGAATATTTAAAAAAATATTATAATTATTTTCCAATTCTTTTACTCGACGATGTATTCAGTGAATTAGATGAAAAAAGAAAAAATATGCTAATAAGAATACTAAGGGAAAATAACATTCAGTCTTTTATTACTCTAGCGAACATAGAATTAATAAAAAATCAAATTAATGAAAATGATAAAATAATAAAAATAAATAATGGAAAAATAGAAGAAAATATAATAATTGGAAAATAAAAGTATATTTTGTTATAATTTTTATTTGGGAGATTATAAATTTAATAAAATAAAATTATAAAAAAGGAGACCAATATGGAAGATGTAAAAGATAATAATATATATACCGCAAATGAAATTCAGGTATTAGAAGGTCTTGAAGCAGTAAGAAAAAGACCAGGTATGTATATAGGAAGTACTGGTCCAAGAGGATTACACCATTTAGTTTATGAAATCATTGATAACTCAATTGATGAACACTTAGCAGGATATGGTGAAAAAATTTCTGTAACTATTCATAAAGATAATTCAATAACTGTTCAAGATGAAGGCAGAGGTATTCCAGTTGAAATCCATGAAAAAATGGGAATACCAGCAGTAGAGGTTGTTTTAACTGTGTTGCATGCTGGTGGTAAATTTGGCGGCGGCGGATATAAAGTATCAGGAGGACTCCATGGCGTTGGTATGTCCGTTGTAAATGCTTTATCTGAATGGTTAATAGTAGAGGTTTCTAAAAATAACAATATTTATTCTCAAAGATACGAGAGAGGTATTAAAATAACAGACCTTGAAATAGTTGGTCAGTCAAAAAAAACAGGTACTAAAATTCATTTTAAACCAGATCATGAAATTTTTGAAATTCTTGAATATGAATTCGCTATTTTAGCAAATAGAATACAAGAGTTATCTTTTCTAAATAGAGGTTTGGTTATTAATCTTTCTGATGAAAGAAATAATAGAAAAGAAATATTTAAAAATGACGGAGGAATTGTTGACTTTGTTAATTATTTAAATAAGAACAAAGATCCAATTCATAATAATGTAATATTTATTGAAAAAGAAAAAGATGATGTCATTGTTGAAATTGCATTACAATATACAGATGCATATACAGAAACAGTTTTTTCTTATGTAAATGACATTAATACTCAAGAAGGTGGAACACACGAAGCTGGATTTAAATCTGCCTTAACCAGAGTAATAAATGACTATGCCAGAAAATATAATTTATTAAAAAAAGATGAACAAAACCTATCTGGCGAAGATATAAGAGAAGGTCTTACTTGTATTTTAAGTACAAAGGTACCAGACCCTCAATTTGAAGGACAAACAAAAACAAAACTTGGGAACAGTGAAGTAAGAGGAATTGTAGATGGAATAGTAAGTGAAGGACTTTCGAACTTCCTGGAAGAAAATCCAGCTTCTTCAAAAAAAATAATTGAAAAAACAATTCAAGCTCAAAGAGCAAGAGAAGCAGCAAGGAAAGCGAGAGAACTAACAAGAAGAAAGAATGCTCTTGATAGTAATTCTTTACCAGGGAAATTAGCAGACTGTTCAAGTAAAGATCCTGTTATCTCTGAATTGTATATAGTTGAGGGAGATTCGGCAGGCGGTTCAGCAAAAATGGGAAGAGACAGAAAATTTCAAGCTATATTACCACTAAGAGGAAAAATTCTAAACGTTGAAAAGGCACGTTTAGATAGAATTTTAGGTAATGAAGAAATTAGAGCTATGATTACAGCTATTGGTGCTGGTATTGGAAATGATTTTGATATCGAAAAAATCAGATATCACAAAATTGTACTAATGAGTGATGCTGATGTTGATGGAGCTCACATAAGAACATTATTATTAACTTTCTTCTACAGATATATGAGAAAATTAATTGAAAATGGCAATGTCTTTATTGCTCAACCACCTTTATACAGAGTGAAAAAAGGGAAAAAAGAAGAATATTTATTTAATGATAAAGACCTTGAGGATTATCAAAAGAAAAATGGCAAAGATATTAATATTCAAAGATATAAAGGTCTTGGTGAGATGAATGCTGATCAGCTTTGGGATACAACAATGGATCCTGAATTCAGAACCATCCTACAAGTAACTTTGGATAATGCAATTGAAGCAGATAAAATGTTTACAATTTTAATGGGTGATAAAGTAGAACCAAGAAGAGAATTTATTCAAGAAAATGCAACATACGCCAGAAATTTAGATATTTAGATTGAAGGGAGATAATTAAGTGGAAAATTTTAACCATGGTAAAATGCTGCCCATAAGAATTGAAGATGAAATGAAAAATTCTTATATAGACTATGCAATGAGTGTAATTGTCGGCAGAGCATTGCCAGATATAAGAGATGGTTTAAAGCCAGTGCATAGAAGAATTCTCTATTCAATGTATAAAATTGGTTTAACGCCAGAAAAATCATTTAAAAAATCAGCTCACGTTGTTGGTGACGTTTTGGCAAAATATCATCCACATGGTGACTCAGCTGTGTATGATGCAATGGTAAGAATGGCTCAGGATTTCTCAACAAGATATCCTCTTGTTAACGGGCAGGGAAACTTTGGTTCTGTTGATGGAGATTCGGCAGCAGCAATGAGATATACAGAAGTAAAAATGGCAAAAATAACAAATGAATTATTGGATGGAATTGAAAAAAACACAATAGACTATAATGAAAACTATGATGGATCCCTAGAAGAGCCATCGGTATTACCATCAAGATATCCAAATCTTCTTGTTAATGGATCTTCAGGTATTGCAGTTGGAATGGCAACAAATATTCCTCCTCATAACTTAAAGGAAGTAATAAATGGTGTAATAGCATACATTGAAAATCCAGATATTGAATTTGCAGAGCTTAATAAAATAATAAAAGGTCCTGATTTTCCAACAGGAGCGATTATTCTTGGAAAAGAAGGAATTAAAAAAGCTTATGAAACTGGTCGTGGAGTTATAAAGATCAGAGCAAAAAGTGAAATAGAAGAAATGAAGAATGGAAAGAAAAGAATCATTGTTACAGAAATACCTTATATGGTGAATAAAGCAAGATTGATTGAAAAAATAGCAGATTTAGTTAGAGATAAGAAAATTGATGGAATTACTGACCTTAGAGATGAATCAGACCGTAAGGGTATGAGAATGGTAATAGAGTTAAGAAAAGATGTAAACGAACAAGTTATATTAAATCAGCTATATAAAAATACACAGCTTCAAGACACATTTGGAATAATCTTTTTAGCAATAGTTAATGGAGTTCCAAAAGTATTAAATATAAAAGAGATATTAAAAGAATACGTTCTTCATCAAGAAAATATTATTAAAAGAAGAACTCAATATGATCTTGATAGAGCTGAAAAGAGAGCTCATGTTGTTGAAGGATTAAGAATTGCAATTTCAAATATAGATGAAGTTATAAGAACCATAAAGAAAGCAAAAAATCCTGAAGAAGCTAGAATAAATCTTATGAGTAAGTTTTTATTAAGTGAAATTCAGGCGCAAGCGATTTTGGATATGAGACTGCATCGCTTAACTTCATTAGAAACAGAAAAGTTAGAAGAAGAATATAAGGATCTTATAAAAACAATCAAGGAATTAAAAGCAATTCTTGGAGATGAAAATAAAATTCTTGAAATAATTAAAAAAGAAATTACTGATATTAGAGACAAATATTCAGATCCAAGAAGAACAATGATTGGCATGTCAGATGAAAATATTGAAATGGAAGATTTAATTCCTGAAGAAGAAGTTGTAATTACAATATCAAACAGCGGATATATTAAAAGAATGAATATCAGCAATTACTCCAGTCAAAAAAGAGGAGGAAAAGGTATTCGAGGGATGAGTACTAAAGATGAAGATGCAGTAGTTAAAATATTTACTTCATCAACACACCACTTCATTTTATTCTTTACTAATAAAGGGAAAATATATCGAATCAAAGGCTACGAGGTTCCTGAGCATTCACGAATAGCAAAAGGAATGCATATGAAAAACCTGATAAATCTTGACCCGGGAGAGAAAGTTACTACCGTAATTCCTATTAAAGAATTTTCAGAAGACTACTATATGATTGCAGCAACAAAACAAGGAATGATTAAGAAAACCGATCTTATTAGTTATAATACACAAAGAAAAGATGGTATTGCTGCAATAACCCTAAATGAGGGTGATGAATTAGTTGGAATTGAATTAACTGATGGAACTAAGAATGTTGTAATGACTACAAAACTTGGTTTTGCAATTAGATTCAAGGAAAGCGATGTTCGTGCTATGGGTAGAACAGCTAAGGGTGTTAAAGGAATTAATGTTGGTAAAAATGATGAAGTAGTTTCTGTTGGAATTGCTGAAGATGATTCTTCATTATTAGTAGTTTCAAATAAAGGCAATGGTAAAAGAACGCCACTTGAGCAGTACAAGGTACAGACCAGAGGCGGAAAAGGGCTTATTACTTTCAACAGAAATAAGAAAAAAGACGTAGAAATTGTTGGAGCTGAAATTTTAAATAATGATGATGAAGTAATGATGATTTCTAAAAATGGAATTATAATCAGATTTGCAGCACAAGATATTTCTTCAATGGGCCGTGCAACTAAAGGTGTTCGTTTAATGAATATGAGCAATGATGATGAAGTAGTTTCTATAACTGTAATTAAAAACGCAGATGAAGAGCAGGAATAAAATCAGGCTTGATATAAAATATTTAATAATGTAAGATATTTTAAAATGAATAATATAAAAGTAATGATCAGGAAGTTTTAAAGGATTTTGTTAAAGAGAGCTGATGGAAGGTGCAAATCAGTACAAGCTTTTAAAATTCCGCCTGTAAACTGAGTATGATGAATATTTCCGTTGGTTACGTTATAACCGTCAAGTGAAATAATAATGTTAATTATTATTTAATTTGGGTGGCAACGCGGGTTTTAACTCGTCCCATATTTTTGGGACGGGTTTTTTTATTTAAACAAATTAGGGAGTGTGGTAAGTTTTGAAAACTGAAAAATTATTATTGATACCAGGTCCAACAATGATTCCAGAAAAAATCCTTAATGCTATGAATACTCAAGCAGTTGGACACAGAACAGAGTATTTCGAAAATATTATCAAAGAAGTAACAATTAAACTTAAAAAAGTATTTAGAACAGAAAGAGATGTTTATATATTAACTTCTTCAGGGAGTGGAGCAATGGAAGCTTCAGTTGCCAATTTTATTAATGAAGGGGATAAAACTCTAGTATTAGTAAATGGAAAATTTGGTGAAAGATTTGCAAGCTTAAACAAAGTTTATGGAGCGGATCTAAATGAAATAATTTACCCATTAGGAGTTCCTGTAAATCCAGATGATGTTGAGAGTTTTCTAGAAAAAAATCCAGAAACTAAAGCTGTTTTTATGCAGCAAAATGAAACATCTTCAACAATTTTAAATAATGTTAAGGCAATTGCTGCTGTTGTAAAAAAATACGATGCATTATTGATTGTTGATTCCGTTTCTGGTTTAGGGGTAACGGAAATGAAAATGGATGAATGGGGAATTGATGTTATTGCAGCAGGATCTCAAAAAGCTTTTATGCTTCCACCTGGCTTAGCTTTTGTTGCAGTTAGTGAAAAGGCAGAGAAAAAATTAAGTTCTTGTGGTAATAAAAGATATTATTTTTGTTTAAAAGCTGCAAAGAAAAATCTTGAAAAATCAACCACACCATATACACCTGCAACATCTTTAATTAGAGGACTTGATACAAGTCTTGATATGATTTTGGAGTATGGAATTGAAAAAAATTATGAAAAACAAGAAAAATATACAAAAATGCTTAGAGAAGCTTTTAAAACTATTGGTCTCTCTATGGTTGTTGAAAATGACCAGGCAGCTTCACGTGCTGTAACGGGAGTTTACGTACCTGAAGGAGTAAAGTGGTCGGAGTTTGAGAGAATTTTAAGTGAAAAATATAATGTATTAGTTGCCGGTGGACAAGATGAACTAAAAGGGAAAATATTCCGTGTTGGAACAATCGGATATTTAGGAGATTTAGACATATTATCTGGGATTGCAGCAATTGAAATGGCACTTTTTGAATCAGGATATATTTTTGAACTTGGTAATGGGGTTAGTGCAGCGCAAAAAATTCTTATAGGAAGAGGTAAAAATTAATGTTGGATTTAAAGTTTATTAGAGAAAACAAAGAAATAGTTGAAAAAGCCTTAGAAAAAAGAGGTGCTAAAGTTGATATTGCAAGGGTACTTGATCTTGATGAAAGCAGAAGAAAATTATTAACAGAGGTAGAAGAAAAAAAGAGTTTAAGAAATTCTATTTCAAAAGAAATTGGATTATTAAAAAAAGAAGGTAAAGATCCATCCGAAGTAATGCATAAAGTTGGAGATTTAGGTGATAGTATAAAAGATTTGGATAGTAAGGTAAGAGAGGTAGATGAAGAATTAGGAAGTATGTTGCTTCTTATTCCGAATGTTCCCCATGAAAGCGTTCCTGTTGGATTAAATGAAGAAGACTTCAGACTAGAAAAAGTCGTAGGAGAACCTAAAAAATATAATTTTGAAGTAAAAGCTCACTGGGATTTAGGAGAAAACCTAAATATTCTTGATTTTGAGAGAGCAACAAAAGTTACAGGTGCAAGATTTACTTTTTACAGAGGTATGGCAGCAAGATTGGAAAGAGCATTAGTAAGTTTTATGCTAAATACACATTCAAATGGAGAATATACAGAACTACTTCCTCCATTTATGGTAAATTCTGCAAGTATGACAGGAACTGGTCAGTTGCCAAAATTTGCTGAAGATATGTTTAAGCTTGAAAATACAGATTACTATCTTGTACCAACGGCAGAAGTACCAGTTACAAATTATTACAGAGATGAAATTTTAGATGAGAAAGAACTGCCAATTTCTTATTGTGCTTACACTCCTTGCTTCAGAGCGGAAGCTGGATCATATGGCAGAGATACAAGGGGAATAATCAGGCAGCATCAATTTAACAAAGTAGAGTTGGTAAAATTTGCTCACCCGGATAGTTCTTATGAACAATTGGAAAAACTAACAAGAAGTGCTGAGTCTATTCTTGAAATGCTGGAACTGCCATATAGAAGGATAGCTCTTTCAACTGGAGATTTAGGTTTTTCATCAGCAAAGACATATGACCTTGAAGTATGGCTTCCAAGCTTTGAGGGTTACAGAGAAATTTCATCTTGCAGTAATTTTGAAGATTTCCAAGCTAGAAGAGCGAACATCAGATTTAGAGGGGCTGATGGTAAAGTAAGATTTGTTCATACTTTAAATGGTTCAGGTTTGGCAGTTGGAAGAACAACAGCGGCTATAATGGAAAATTATCAAAATGAAGATGGAAGTATTACTGTGCCAAAAGCATTAATACACTACATGGGTGGGATAGAAAAAATTACAAAATAAATAATAAAAAATATTGCGATGATGATTGACAGTTCAGCATATTTTTGTTAATATTACTAATGGTTTTACTAAGTGAAATCATTAAGGAGAGGTGTCCGAGCGGTTTAAGGAGGCGGTCTTGAAAACCGTTGAACTCTTGCGGGTTCCGTGGGTTCGAATCCCACCCTCTCCGCCATTTTTTTATTCATTTTTAACTAGGGTGGCTTTTATGTGGAGAAGTGGCCGAGAGGCTTAAGGCGGTCGCCTGCTAAGTGATTATACGGGGAAACCTGTATCGGGGGTTCGAATCCCCCCTTCTCCGCCATTATTTGCGCCCGTAGCTCAGCTGGATAGAGTAGCAGACTACGAATCTGAAGGTCGCAGGTTCGACTCCTGCCGGGCGCGCCAGTTGACAATACATCTCAACGCTTTTTATGCGTTGAGATTTTTTTTGTAAAAGAATAAATATAATAGTATAATTTTACATATCTCATGCGTCTGTAGCTCAGCAGGACAGAGCGGTGCCCTCCTAAGGCATAGGTCGTGGGTTCGAATCCCGCCAGGCGCACCAAAAATCCATGAATTCAGGTTTTCTGAACATGGATTTTTTTGATCAATTTTAATTTGAGGAGTTTATGTATGGGAAGCAATAGTGAATCAAATTTAGAACATGAAAAATATATGAAGATAGCTTTGGAAGAAGCAATGAAAGCTTTTGCAAAGGGAGAAGTTCCTGTTGGAGCGGTTATTGTAAAAGAAGGAGTTATTCTTGCAAAAGCCCATAATCAAGTGGAAGAAAAAGGTTCAACCCTGTTTCATGCGGAGATTATTGCAATTGAAGAAGCTTGTAGAGAAGTAAATAATAAATATCTTGATGACTGTGTACTATATGTAACCCTTGAACCTTGCACAATGTGTTCTGGAGCAATAATGAACTCTCGAATATCAAGGGTTGTGTACGGAGCAGATGAGGAAAAAACTGGTACAGCAGGAACTGTGCTAAATCTTTTACAATTTCCTGGGTTTCCTGGATTTGTTCATATTGTTCCAAATATTTTAAAAGAGGAATCGGCAAAATTATTAAAGAAGTTTTTCAATAATATGAGGAATAATTATTAAAAAGTTTTAATTTATATAAATAGAGGTAATAATACTTATCAATTAAGAAAAGAAGGTGGAATAAATATGCAGAAAAATATGTTTAAAGTTTTATTAATTTTAGTTTTAGCAGGTTTGTTGATTTTTAGTGGGTGTCAAAAGGTAGAAGAACCATCACCTGCTCCAGGGCCAACACCAACTCCTGCTCCAGCACCAACACCAGAGCCTGAGCCAAACGGAGAAGAGCCAGAGGAACCAGCAGAGCCAACGCCGACGCCTACTCCAACACCAGAGCCAACCCCAGCACCAGAGCCTGCCCCTGAGCCAGAAAAGCCAGCAGAGCCAGTGTTTAATGCACAAGCAGACTACGATAAGTATATTATTGTAAATGACGAAAAAGGTTACACAAATGCAGATGCTAGAAGATTTAAATTTTTTGTAGATACTTTTAGTGAAGAGTTTGCAGTAATTATTGATGCATCTCCAGTAAATATATACCAAGAAAGTCATATTCCTAAAGCGATTAATATTCCTGCTGTGAATATTTGGGATAATCTTGATAAACTTTCTAAAGAGAAAAACATTTTAGTTTATGGACAAAACGATAAACAATCTTTATATGTTACAAAAGTATTGTCTGATAATGGCTTCCCTTACATCTTTAGATTACAAGGTAATTTTGGAGCATGGATTGAAAGAGATTATCCGACAGAGAGAGTTATAACTCAAGGTGATATTAATAATTTAAAATCTATAATTGCCAATCTTCCAGATGGATCTGAGAAACAAGAAATGGAAGAAAGATTACGTGTTCTTCAAGCTAATTTAGACCTTCAAGAACCAGTAAAAACAGTTGAAGGACTTGCAGCAGCTTTAGACCAAACAGGTAAAGCAACTCAAGATGATATAGACAGAGCAAAAAGTGCTTATGAAACTACAAGGCAGCTTGCTCTTGAAAAACAAATTGATATAAGAGACTCAGAAATTATTCAACGTCTTGCAAAAGCTGAAGCTTTAATTGCATCAGCGGAAAATCAGAAAAACATTTTAGAGGCAAGAGAAGCTATTACAGCAATTGAAACAGAGAGTGATGCTGAATATGCAAGAATTTTAGTTTCTAAGATTGCAGATGAAGATTTAAAAGAGATTATGTATAATGAAATAAGAGCGAAAGTAAGAACTGAAGAGGAAGCTGATGCAGTTGATACTGCAATGTCTTTGGCGGAATCATTGAGAAGAGATGGATCAGACACTCAAGAAACAATCAACAGAGTGAAAGCGGCATATGAAATTGCAACTAAGTTTCTAGCCGAGTCAGAAGATCCAGAAAATCTGAAAAGTATAAAAGAAGCTAAATTAATGAGAACCATTAATTTAATCAATGAAGCACAAGATGCTCTGGATATAAAAAATGCTAAAGAGTTGTTAGAAGAGTTAGGTATTTAATAAGTAAAGGTAAATTTAAGAGGAGTAACCATTTTAAATAATGGCTACTCCTCTTTTTGGATAAAACTATATTTTTTTTGGTTTACATAAATTTTCCTCTTCGTTTGCCGCATGTCCGCATTTTGTGCAAATATATTTTGGTTTATCCATATATTTTGTATATTTTTTAAAATCTTCTTTCATTAGATCTTCCTTTGCAAGTTTACAAATCTTTTTTGCCATAACCCAACCTCCTTATGATTATATATTTAAACAAAAAGCAGTAGTATTTAAACAACCTAAAGAAATAGCTATTAATAACGATAAAAATACAGTAAATAATTTTAAGGAGAATATATGAAAATAAATAATGAATTTCTAGTAAATACCTTCTTTAATAATAGTAAAAATAGTAAAAATGATGAAGTTTTTTCACAAGCACTTGAGGGAGAAATTGTAAAAGCAAATGAGAAAGATTTAATAACAGCAGAGATTGGAAATGGTGATACGTTTTTAAAAATAACAAAGGACAATAATATATTTAACGGAGGTGGCTGGGCTTATATCGACAAATATGGATTCAGTCATGTAGTTTCAGATTATAAAACTGCGGCAGAATTCAAAAAACCTCAAACTAGTATTTATTCATATAATGGAAAATTTGGAGGAGGGTATGCTCTGGATGAAGAGAACAATAGACTACGAGTGCCCATTCCGGGAGAAAAGCCTTATGATAACGATAAGGATGAACTGGAGGAAAAAAGAGCCTTGATTGCTGATTCAGAGTATATTGGTGAAGAGGTAAGCTATTTAAGATACTTAGAAATAATTTCAAATATAAAAAATAAGGTGGGCATTTAATTATGCGCCACCTTTTTTTTAAAAGATTTCAAAACTTGATTTGTCGACCATTAAATCTGTTACAGCGGGAAGAATATTTTCAATTTGCTGCCCATCTATACCAGTAGTTTGTAATGCAAAATCTGAGAAGTTATATGCTAGACCGCCAATTCCTAAACCAAAGCCCATCATTAGAGCAATAGAATCAGAAATATGGAGCACTGATGATAAAGTTGGATTAATTTTTGCTTCTTCTGGAGAATGATGACAACCGATAGCTTCAACCATTTCCGGAGGAAGATTCCATTTCTCTGCTAATTTCATTCCTGTTTGAGCATGATTAAACCCAAGTACAGTTTCTTCAGCTTTTAAGAAGTCATATCCTTCGTCATAAATCAAAGAAAGAACTTTTTGATAATCTTCCTGTAAATATTGATTAAGAACAAGTTTTCCAATATCGTGTATTATCCCAGCAGTATAAAAAATTTCTGGATTTTTGAAGCGTTTTTGTCTTGCAATATAACGGGAAGTCATGGCAACTGCCTGGGAGTGTTTCCAAAGTTCATTTTGATCCAGCTGATATCCGCCAAGACTTTTCGTAAGAAAATTCCCTACACTTGCTGCAAACACAATACTTCTGATTGTTTGAAAACCTAATAGAATAGTAGCTTCAGTTATTGTATTTATCCTTCTTGCAAAACCGTAAAAACTTGAGTTTGCCAAACGAAGTATTTTTGCTGTTAATACCTGATCCTGAGCAAGAAGTTTTTGAACATCTTGTGGTGTTGAGTTAGGATCTTCACTAATTCTAATTATTTCTGTTACAACCTGAGGAAGAGAAGGCATATCTTCAACGGATTCAATAAGTTTTTCCAAAGTTAAGGCCAAAATCATATCTCCCTTCTTTTAATAAGCTAGTACCTTTGCTAAATAATCTTCTAAAATGCTATGTCCGTAAGTCTTACCAGCATTAAATGCTTCTTGTAATGAACTAAAACTTGAGGGGCTGTATCCAGGATAAGCCCATTTTCCTCCAAGATCTACCCAACGGGGAGCGCATCCTCTGTTAACGTAAATAAACCTCGGACTTAATAACTCTTTCCCTTCGGGAAGAGGAGCTGTTGTTGCATAAGCGTAAAGATGTTGTATTTGAGCTTCTACCCCAATTCTTGGAGAAGCAAAAGTAACTCCGTGAACTCCAGGTTCAAATTTCATTTTTTCTGGACTGACTCCATTAAAGGGCTCGTTTCCAGTTAGTGCTGCTCCTGTTGCCCAAATTCCTGAATAATTGTTTTGATGAGGCTGAACCAGGCCTGTAAACTGAAAAAAGTTTGTTTCTTTAATAGCCTGGAGATAAGCAATATCCCCTCTGATTCCGTATTCTTTACCAATTTCCAAATAATAATCAATTAAATCAGGGATTTCAATGTAAGGTCTATTATACATTTCTGGGATACTAACCCGAAATGCTCTTTCCCTGTCTCTTGTGTAGGAAATCAATTGCTCTCTTGTTGCAATTGCTTCACCAAAAATTGTAAGATCGAAAGAATATGGATCCTTTTGTTTAGGAGTTTCTTCTTCCTGAACATTTGTTACAGGAATGATTTGGTAATCGGGTTCTGTATTCCCTTTTATGTAGACGGTATTATTAGCGAAACTTACCTGAAACTTCATTGCTTCAGAAACGCCACGAACTGGGACCATTGTAATGTTATTGATATTTATGAAAGGTTGCCCATAGTCTGCCGGAAAAAACATTGGTTTTCCATTTAAAACAATGCGAAGATTTTTTTCAAGATTCTCTGGTTGAATGCTGCTCATTGGATCGGTAGAGTTGCTAATAAGAACTTGTTTGTTATCTCCATCCCAATTTACATTATACCCTAGTGCATCAGAAACAAATCTTAAAGGAACATAAGTCCGGTCATTAATAATTTCAGGCAAAGCCTGGTATCCATCGGTTGAAATGTTTTTGTCATTAACAACCAAATTTATGGAAAAAGAATTTAATGCAATTGAAAATATAAATATAAGAAGTAAATATCTAAAATGTTTCATAAAATCCTCCAATATATATCTTTTACTATATAATATCAGAATTTCTTTGTTTTGTAATTGCCAAAAATATCCTGTATGTATTAGAATGTAATCGAACAGTGAATAGGAAAGAATTTTAAAGTGGAGGAGGGTTTCGAATGGAAAAATATGTTTGTCAGGTTTGTGGATATATTTATGATCCAGAAGTTGGTGATATAGAGAATGACGTTGAACCGGGAACTGCTTTTGCAGATATTCCTGAGGAATGGGTTTGTCCTGTTTGTGCAGTTGGCAAAGATCAATTCGAGGTTTACGAAGACTAATAGATACTAATCATTACAGGTGGTGCATTTTTGGGCATCACCTGTATTTATATCAGGAGGAATAATTTGAAAAAAATATTTTTTATGATGCTGATCTTTTTAACAATTTCATCCCTTTCTTTTGCCAATGTTGAGGGAGATTATTATAATCTGGTTATTCCAGATGGGTATGAGGAAATTGAAAAGGAAAATCAGTTAATTACAAGGACCTTTTCAAATGGAAATAATAAGATTAGAGTTTTTAATCAGCATCTTGGGAAGCACTCCTACAGAGCATATATTGACTATGGAAATCAGCAATTATATTTAGGGAAAGCCGGATTTCAGGTATTAAAGAAGGAAGTTGTTAATTTAGCTGGATTCAGAGTAGAACTTTATACATACAAGAGGCCAGTTTTAAAAAATATAGAAAATGATCAGAATTTTTATATCGAGGGTCATATTTACGATAGATCTAAAAATAGAAGTATTACGATTTGGGGAAAAACTCAGGAAACAAATCAAAATCAACTTAGAGTCGATATAGAAAAAGTTTTTAAGAGTTTGAAACTAACTAATAACGGATTAAGGTTTTCCTACTCTTATCCATTTTATGGAGAGATGAAGGAAATAAAACTAACTGGAGCAAACACAGAACTTGTAATTGATAAGAAAGAAACTTTATGGGGAAGATTTTTCCCGGGCTATCCTTTTTATCAAGGATCGAAAGAAAAAATGTTGGAGTCCGAAGAAAAGCTGGAACATTTTTTTGAGTTTATTATGACGTATAAAACATTTCCATCAGCAGAACCTTTTCCTATTCAAGATATAGAAAAAATGTATGATGAAGGCAGAGTCGTTATGCTTACTCTTCAACCATTTACAAAAGATTTGCAGTGGATTGCTGTTCCAGAATTTATCGAAGGGAAGCATGATGAAAAAATAATTGAGCTTGCAGAAAAACTAAAGAGTCTTGATGAGCCAATTTTTATTAGACCAATAAATGAAATGAATGGAGATTGGGATCCTTGGTGTGCCTGGTTCTTTGGCAAGGATACAGATTTATATATAAAAGCCTGGCAGCATATTATTTCTTTGATGCGTGAACATGGAGGAGACAAGCTTCAATTTGTATGGAATCCTCACGATCGCTCTTATCCGGATTTTAATTGGAATAATCCTCATATGTATTATCCGGGAGATGATTATGTGGATTGGGTTGGCCTAACTGGTTACAACAATGGAACTAGTCATCCAGGAGATATTTGGAGAGAGTTCGATTCAATTTATACGCCAGTTTATAATGACTATTTAAGAAGATATTCATCAAAACCCTTTATGATTACAGAATTCTCAACTAATGAGGTTGGGGGAGATAAAAGTAAATGGATCACAGATGGTTTTAAATCTCTTGCAGAAAAATATCATAATATAAAAATTGCAGTTTGGTTTGATGGCAGGGATGGCCTTTGGGAATACCAAATTGATTCATCTGAGAAAGCTTTTACTGCATATAAAGAGGGAATTAAGAACCCAGGTTTTGCCACAGGGGCGGTTAGGAAAGATTTGACTAAATAACCTTCAGATGATAATATACTTTTTGTGTATTATGGTATAAAAGGAGAAGTGTCCGAGTGGCTTAAGGTGCACGCTTGGAAAGCGTGTGTACGGTTAACGCCGTACCGAGGGTTCGAATCCCTCCTTCTCCGCCACTAAATTTGATTTAAGATTTGCCGTGCTAGATGGGGAGCTAGCGGTTCTCTGTAACCCGCAATCCGCTATAGCGGGGTTGATGCTTTTCCTCGGGTCTAGCTTTGAGGGTTTAGCTGGGCAGTAAGTGGTGAGGATAATTGGGACCTGCGCAACGCAGACCTGTGAACCCCGTCAGGTCCGGAAGGAAGCAGCGGTAAGCAGTAATTTGTGTGTGCCGCAGACATCCTGGTTTGAGCTAACTGCTGTTTAAGCACCTGGGAGCTATTCACAAAGAAAAGTGCACGGCATTATATTTTATAAAAACGGGACTGTAAAAAGTTCCTTTTTTTTATTCAAAAAAACCAGCGGATATGCTATTGTAAGTAGGTAAAGGAAATAGGTGATACATATGTCATATACTGCGTTATACAGAGTTTGGCGTCCTGGAACATTTTCTGAAGTTGTGGGGCAAAATCATATAAGTCAGACCTTACGGAATGCGGTTCAGCAAAACAGAGTAACCCATGCATATTTGTTTTCTGGTCCAAGAGGAACAGGGAAAACCAGTCTTGCAAAAATTATGGGTAAAGCTTTAAATTGTCTTAACCTGAAAGATGGAGAACCTTGTAATGAGTGTCAAAATTGTCAGGGAATTAATGAAGGATCTTTTTTAGACTATTTTGAAATAGACGCAGCCTCCAACAGAGGAATAGATGAAATTAGAGATATGAGGGAAAGAGTAAAATTTACCCCCTCTCAAGGCAGAACAAAAGTCTATGTTATAGATGAAGTTCATATGCTTACAAATGAAGCATTTAATGCATTGTTAAAAACTTTGGAAGAGCCCCCGGAGCATGTGGTTTTTATACTTGCAACTACAGAGCCTCATAAAATTCCTTTAACTATTCTTTCCCGATGTCAAAGATATGATTTTAAAAAGATCTTTGAAGAAGGAATTAAAGAACGTTTGAAGGAGATAATTGCAAAAGAGAACCTGAAAGTTGAAGAAAATGCTCTTGATTTAATAGTACGAAAAGCAGAGGGCGGTATGAGAGATGCCATAAGTATTTTGGATCAGGGAATATCTGCAACAGGGAAAAACGAACTTAGCCTTGCAGAGGTCGAAGAGATACTTGGAACTTTAAACGAAGAACAACTTTACAATATCTTTTTTGGAACCTTTAAAGGGGAACCGGGAAATATTTTTTCATCTCTGGATAATTATTTAGCTGAGGGCAAAGATATAAAGCAAATAGTTAAAGATATGACAGATTATTTACGGGAAATTATTTTATATAAGGTTTCAGGTAAAGGTGAAAACAAAAAAATGAAAGAACTTTCGGAAATGAAAGATCTTAAATATTTTAACGCCCTTCTTAAAGATTTAATTGAAGGTGAGCAGAAAATGTACTTTTTTTCCAGACCAAGAATTATTCTAGAAGCTTTGCTTATGAGCAGAGAAGAAGGTCAAAAAGAAGAGAAGAAAAAAGTAAAAACAAATGAACAAGTAGCAGAGAAACCAACAATAGAAAAAAGGATAGAAATAAAAGAAGAGGTAAAGAATATTCCAGATGAAGTGGAAGGTTCTGGATCGAAAAACCTTTGGGAAGATGTTTTGAATCAGGTAAAAAAAGAAAAAATTATTCTTCATGCTTGTCTTATTGAAGGAAGTTATGCTTTTGAAGATGGTGTTGGAAAAGTAATTTTTCCAGAGAATAAAAAATTTCATCAGGAAAGAGTAAGTCAAAAAGAAAATCTTGATCTTCTGGAAAAAATCTTTGAAAAAAAATATAATAAAAAGGTTAAAATTATTTCTGTACTTGAAGGGAATGGGAAGGTTGATCCTGTTCCTAAGATACAGGAAGTGAAAAAAGAGATTCCGGAGAGTAAGCCTTCTGGAGATGCTCTTGAAGAGGCATTAAAAATATTTAATGCAGAAGTTGTTGAGATTAAAGATTAAAGGAGGATATAAATAATGGGATTTGGAAATATGAATAAAATGATGAA
>RZYW01000059.1 GCA_009930175.1 Clostridia bacterium | reverse complement strand
TTTTTCGCCCCAAGGTAAATCTTAGATTGTTCATTTAGCTCACTCATTCCAGCCAATAATTTTTATCAGTGCCGTATTGTGATATCCGTAAGCACTAACGGGAAAATGAATTCGGTCAGTTGTATTCGAATTAATCAGATAATCAATTGTGTTCCCATCAGCATCATAAATCACATCAGTAATGATAACCGCATGCTTCCATCTGTCTTCCGCACCGTAGATAATTACATCACCAATTTCCCCAACAAAAAAATCATCGCTAATTACAGCAACCATTCCGCTCCCGTAATTTTTCGTAACATATCTATAAAATTCATTAACCCCAGCCCAAGATGGAGATCTTCCCCAGGCAGTCTGGCGGCCGTTAATTCTGTCATCAAAAAATTTCCACTGATTTTCAATATATCCTCTTGTATCCATGGGGATTCCACCAGCGTGAATACTTTGAGAAACAAAATTATTGCAATTTCCTCCCCGGTCATCATAAGCCAGCCACTCCGGGTTACGTTTGATTTCCTCAGAACTTACCCACTCCATTGCATAGGCCACTGCAGCCTCTCGGTCATAAGGATGATCAGCTTGCGGCAGTTTTACAGAAATACTTGCTGGAATTTCCTGATCATTAATTTCTGTTACAGCAAATCTTCCCTGAATAGTTTCTTCTGCTTCGGCAAGCATTTTTCCGGTGATTTCATCCAAAATTGCTCCAGTGTCGATTACAACCTCCAAACCAGGTTCGGATATTTTTTTTGCTTTATCTTCAAGTTTTTCTTTCTCCTGTTTATAAAGTTCCTCAAGAAGATAATTTACATCTTCAAATCTTTGATGGGAAATAATTTTGAACTCCCCATCATCAGTTAATCTCAAAATGAAGTGGTGATCAACCCCGGATGTATGGGATTCAACATCAGGAATAAAAGCAAAATTCAAAGTGTTGTATTCCATCAGCTCAAGTTGGTATAGAGGAAAGCTCAAATTATCCAGATCTAAATCAAGTTCATCAAAGAAAGTAATTTCACCTCTGAAGTCATATTCTTTCAAAGATAGATCATTTTGTTGCAGCTTTCTTAGATTAATTAAGTACTCCAAAGACTTCTGATTCAAAATGCTGTTTTCCAAAGCTTCTGGGGTATTTTTATCAAAAAAAACAGAAATGTCCCGGGCTTCCAAAAATGCAAGGGATTCAAAGTACTCAATAAAATATGATGATAAAAATTTTTCAATATTTTTGCCAGGCTCATTTTCAGATTTATTTACTAAAGATATACTGCCAGAAAGTTCTAGCATAGCAGGTACAACCTCAGGGGCAGCACTTGCAGATGTATTTAATGAACATCCAAAAATAAGAAGTGATGCAGATATAATTATCAAAAAAAGTGCTATCCGGGTTTTAATATAAATCCCCTCCCATTTGTAACTATTATATATTAAAAGTTCTTTCCTATTAAGTAGGTAATTTGATATTATTAATTCAGGAGGGATGATAAATATGAAAAATCCAATAGTTACAATTGAAATGGAAGATGGGGGAGTTATTAAAGCAGAACTTTTCCCAGAAATTGCACCAAATACAGTAAAAAGTTTTATTTCTTTAATTAATAAAGGCTATTATGACGGCCTGATTTTCCACAGAGTTATTCCTGGTTTTATGATTCAGGGAGGATGTCCTCAGGGCGCTGGAACCGGTGGTCCAGGATACCGCATTAAAGGTGAGTTTAGTGGTAATGGGTTCAAAAATCCAATTAAGCACGAAAGAGGAGTTTTATCCATGGCCCGCTCCAGAGATAACAATTCCGCAGGGTCACAATTTTTTATTATGGTAGCAGATTCAGATCACCTTGACGGTCAGTACGCAGCCTTCGGGAAAGTAACAGAAGGAATGGAAGTAGCAGATAAAATTGTCAGTGTAAAAACAAGCTTCTTCGGAGACAAGCCGGCAGAAGATCAGAAAATGAAAAAAGTAACAGTAGAAACCTTCGGCGAAACATACGAAGAACCAGAAAAAGCCTAATTGACCGCGGATTATGGGACGCTTCCATTTTCCGCGCGTTATCCACAGGATAAGTTCAGCTAAAACTCTGCAAGCATGAAGAGTTAAGTTTCACTTAATCCACAGGGTCATCCTTGTGGACAACAGGATGAAAAAAGACGCGTCCCATTTTCAAATTAAAAAAAAGACTAGAGGGATTAAATCGTGGAGCAAGAACTGACAAAAAGAAAAATGTACATAATTTTATCCGTAATGATGGTAGGAGCCTTTTCAGGCTCCTTGTCCCAAAGCCTTCTAACATCAGCACTCCCCGCAATTATGCGAGACTTCCAAATCAGCGCGACTTTGGGACAGTGGCTCACCACCGTATACATAATGGTTCTGGGGATCGCCACATCCACCACTGCCTACCTGATAAACCGCTTTAGCACAAAAAAACTCTTCATCGCCGCAATGACACTTTTTTTCACCGGCTGTATTATCTCCATCTTCGCCCCAATTTTTTCAATTCTGATTTTCTCCAGAATTCTTCAGGCCTTCGGCGCCGGAATTTTGATGCCCCTGATTCAGGTTACGGCTCTAAACAGTTTTCCCCCGGAAGAACACGGCCGGGCAATGGGTCTTGTAGGATTTGTAGTCGCCTTCGGCCCAGCAATCGGACCAACTTTATCTGGAATAATTGTGGATGCCTTCGGCTGGAGAAGCATTTTTTACATATTAGGAGTAGTTTCATTTCTGGTAATTGTCGCTGCTTTCATTAATATTGTGAATGTGGGGCAGAGAGGCCAGGGGAAGATGGACTTTATTTCTGCAGGAATTTATGGGCTGGGATTTTCTGCCTTGATGCTGGGGGTAACTTATCAGGAACTGCGAGGATTTCTGGATATTCAAACAATGGCCTCATTTGCATCGGGATTTTTACTACTATATATTTTCGTTAAAAGGCAGCTGGGAAACAAAGATCCCCTCCTGAAAATAGATCTATTTAAAAGCTTCACATTTTCAATCACTACAATATTAAACATAATTACATATTGGTGCATGATGTCGGGAACAATTATGGTTCCTATTTACATCCAGTCGGTAAAAGGACTGCCAGCTCTCACCTCAGGATTGGTTCTCCTCCCCGGATCGATACTCTTGGCGGTGCTAAGCCCAGTTACCGGATATTTGCTGGATAAATATAATGCCCGCTTCGTATCCCTCATCGGGATGATCTTACTTCTTGTCGGGGCAAGCACCTTCGCCTTTTTCTCAATTGAAACAAGCATTTATACCGCATCTTTTTTCTATGCCCTAAGAATGAGTGGCATCGCATTCCTGCTGATGCCCCTTACTGCATACGGAATCGGAACCTTGAACAAAGAAAACGTACCCCACGGAACAGCAATAGTTATTAGTGTGCGGCAGATGTTGGGAGCTCTGGGCGCTTCAATATTGGTGGCAGTGATGACCGCAGCCTCCGCAACCCCAGAGATAATAGATATGCAAGGAGTAAACACAGCCTTCGGAGTACAAGGAGTAATCCTCGCCCTGGCACTAATCGCAACCATAAAATATATCCGCTGATTAGGGGACGCTTCCATTTTCAGCGCGTTATCCACAGGAAGGAGTTTTTCGCATGAATACTAACATAATTGTTAAAGAAATTTTTTATGAATCACCTGAATATTACCTTGAACTAGAGTTGCGGAATGAGGTCCTCCGCAAGCCTTTGGGTATGAATCTTTATGATCAAGATCTCTCCACTGAGAAAAACTACATACGAATTGCAGCTTTCGATGAAAACCAGCAAATTCTGGGAACCCTTATCCTCGTACCTCAAGAAAATGGTGTAATCCAAATGAAACAAATGGCAGTCAGAGAGTCCGCCCAGGGAATGAAAATCGGCAAAAAAATTATTCAGTTCGCCGAAGATCTCATCATCAGCAAAGGTTTTAGTAAAATTATCTTAAACGCCCGGAAAGTTGCCCTTCCTTTTTATTTAAAATCCGGATATGAAATCCAGGGAGATGAGTTTCAAGAGGTTGGGATCCCTCATTTTAAAATGAGTAAAATAGTAAAATAGGTCCAGTGTAAATTTAACTGATATTGTTTAAGATATAATCAGGAGGAATAATATCCATCTTTACGTTAATGTGTTTGATTTTGGCAATCGCGCCCCTGACTTTTTCAATTCCCGCAGAAGTTCAGAACAGAATCCAGGAGCGGAAAGAGTTAATTCGGGAACAAAAAGAACTGGATATGGAAGCGAGATTACAGTTGAGAGAAAGAAAGCTGGAAGAACGCCTTTTCATTAGAGGGGAAAGGTTGCACTTTGATGTGCCCGCTCAGCTGGAAAGCAACCGAACTTTTGTGCCAATTAGATTTATTAGCGAGATATTAGGAGAAAAAGTAGTTTATGACGATGAAACCGGTGATATAGATGTAGGCCTTGATGATTAATCTTGTTAAGTCGGAATAAGATGAGAATAAAAAACACCCCCGAAGTCTGGATGCCAGATTCCGGAGGTGAATTGAAAAGGGAGTTTTCATAAAAAATATTTTAATTGATGTTACTTATTTTTCAGCAAATCACGTATTTCAGTTAATAAAACAACATCTTCAGAAGGTTCAGGAGGGGGAGCAGGTGCTTCCTCTTCTTTTTTCTTCATTGAAGTAATCGTCTTTATTGCTAAGAACAGGATAAAAGCGACAATAATAAAATCAACAATAGCCTGAGCAAAAGCTCCGTAGCGGATAGCCAGCTCAGCGGTGGTTTCTGTTGCTGGAGTAATTACATATTTCAAATCTGCAACAGAATTTTGCCCCATTAAAATACCAACAATGGGCATAATCACATCGTTAACAAAGGAAGTAACAATTTTTCCAAAAGCGCCGCCGATAATAACTGCAACCGCCAAATCCAAAACGTTACCCTTAACCGCAAACTTCTTAAATTCATTTAGCATTCAGTCAGATCCTTTCAAAGTAATATAAATTCTAATAAAAAAATTATACCCAATAAAAAGAAAGCTTAAAAACCAGCAGGGGACGCTTCCAAAATCCGCGCGTTATCCACAGGCAGGGAATATAATATAAGAAAAAGAAAACACCCCTGTCATTAGATTTTTCATTCTAACAACAGGGGTGTAGATCAGATCATTTACATTTGGGGTATTAATTTTTATAGTTTTAGTTTAAACCAGAAAGTGCTGCCAATATCTTCCTTGTTATTATTTGCTCCATATATTCCATTATGTTGCGTTACTATTGTTTTAACAATAGAAAGACCAATTCCAGTGCCGATAATACCTCTTTTATGAGAAGTTTTTCCTTTATAATACCGGTCCCATATATATGGTAAATCTTTTGAATTAATCCCATCCCCAGTATCACTTACTTTTATTGTAAGCCAATCATTTTCTGATAATTGCTGAATAAATACTTTTTTATCATCTCCAGTATGATTAACCCCATTGATCAAAAGATTATAAAAAGCTTGTTCTAGCTTAAGTTTATCACCTTCAATCACATAATCTTTATCAGAATAAAAGATTATATTATAACCTTTGTTTTTTACAAAAGTTTGTACACTAGAAGCGATGTTCTTAAAAGATTCAGTAATATTAAATTTTTCTGCGTTTATAAAATCTGAGCCAGACTGTATCTTTGATAGGTCTAATATATCAGAAACAAGAGAATTTAATCTTTGAGATTCATCTATAATTATTTGTATATTTTCTGGAGTATTTTCACCAGGTAAATCCCTCATTGCTTCTGCATATCCTTTAATTAAAGTTAAGGGGGTTTTTAAATCATGAGATATATTCGCTATAAATTCTTTCCTTAGAGTTTCTACTTTTGAAAGTTCTATAGAAGCATTGTTCATGCTTTCTGAAAGTTCTTCAATCTCTTTAAAACCATTTTCACAACAGTTTAAGTTATAATTACCCTTTGACAGTTCTTTAGCAGAGTTACTGATAGAAACGATTGGCTTGGAAATCTTTTTAGCTATTATTGCAGCAAGTAATAGAGAAAATATAATCATTAAAAAAGTAATTATATATAATTGAACTCTTAGAGTACTAACCGTATTACTTACAGGAGCTATCAAACCACTTACTATTAGTAAATATTGCCTTTCTTCTTCATCTTCAACTATTCTTGCTGCAAAAATATTCTCTCTGCCAGGAGGAAGGGAAAATATCTTCCTGCTAGTAGATTCATCCTTTTCATAAATTTTATCATTATCATTATAGAACTTCGTTAAACTACCATTATTCGCTATAGCCTCATTAAAAATTAAAATATTATTTTTTTTAATAGTATCATTAAATATTGTTTGATTGTGTTTGTTAATAGTAGAGAGAATATTCCCAGAGTCATCGATAACCTCTATTGTAAAATTATTATTTAAGGAGGTTTCTTTAGCGGAATTATAGAAATTATCTTCATTAAATTCTTCAGCTAACTTATTGATACTTGAGTTTATGGAATTAATTTTTATTTGCTTATAAAAGGCATCTAAGAAAACTATTTGGAAAAGCCATAAAAGGATTATAAGCAGAGTTGAAAATACTAGCATATATACAAATAGTTGTTTTTTTATTGATAGTTTATTGAATTTAATAATTTTTTTATCCTTCAAAACGGTAACCAACCCCTCTTAAAGTTACAATTAGATCACTGTAATTTTCTAAAGATTTTCTTAAAAGTTTAACGTGTGTATCAAGAGTCCGGTCATCTCCAATATAATCATATCCCCATACTTCTGTAATCAATTGCTCTCTTGTTAGTGCAATGTTTTTATTTTTAAGGAAGTAAAATAGTAAATCATATTCTTTTGGAGACATTTGTATCTTTTTTTCATTAATCGTAACTGTCCTTGCAGTTACATCAATTAATAAAGTGTCTTTTTGCCATATTTCCCTTTTTTCTTTTTTGTATTTGTTATAACGGTTCATAACGGCTTCAATTCTCATCATTAATTCCTTAGGAGCAAAGGGCTTAACAACATAATCATCTATTCCTAATTCAAATCCATGAATTTTATCATATTCTTCTCCTCGGGCGGACAGCATGATTATTGGTATATCAATAATTTTTTTTATTTCCTTTACAGTTGAAAATCCATCCAATTCAGGCATCATGATGTCCATAATTATAATATCGAAGGTTTCAATTTTTAAGATTTCCAAGGCATTCATCCCATTTGTAGCTATTTTGGATTCGTATCCTTCGAAGTCAGTATATTTTTTTATTAAAGCTCTAATTTTTTCTTCATCATCAACTATTAAAATACGGTACATATTTTATCTCTCCTTTATAGTCTTTTAATTATATAATCAAAATGTGATGAATTGGTGAATATTTATAGATAATATATATATTTTTGTATACATCTATTTCTAATATTTACATTATTAGTCCAAGGTATATAATTAATAAAAATAAATATGAAAGTTGCTATTTAAAAGCAATGGAGAGCAAAGGCGTTCTGAATCTTAATGATTTCAGGGCGCCTTTTTTATATATAAAAATTGTTGTGGAGGAGTGATGGGTTATGAGAGAAGATGTAAAAAAAGTTGTAGTAATGGATGGAAAATTTTGGGTTGATTTAAGAGGAAATAAGTGGTCAGTTACAAAATACACTGAAAAAAGAGCAGCACTTCACTCTCAAAGTTTGGTGGAATGTTACAACTGCCTAAATTGTTATTTATGTAAATATTGTTCAAATTGCTCAAATTTAGTTAACTGTGAAAATTGTGTTGAAAGCGTCCCCTCTTCGTTAAAATTCTTTGTTTTCGTATATTTTAAGTGATATTAAATATGAAATTAGCAGCATTGAAATTGATATCAGCAGACTTATACAGTAAAACTCTGGAACAGTAATGCTGTTAATTTTAT
>RZYW01000165.1 GCA_009930175.1 Clostridia bacterium | reverse complement strand
CTTATTGCCAAATTGGTTCAAAGTATTGTAATAAGTGGCATATACAAGATAAACAAATCTCTTGCTAAAATTACAGCGGGAGATTTAAATGAAGTTGTAGATGTTTGTACTAACCCTGAATTTACATCTCTTTCTCAGGGTATTAACACAACCGTTGACGCTCTTAAAAAAGCAATAAAGGAAGCAGAATCCAGAATCGATTCAGAATTAGATTTTGCCAGAGCGATACAGCATTCAGCAATGCCTGTTAATAATTCTCTAAAGATATCTAAAGAAAAAGTTGATGTATATGGAGGAATGTTTACCGCTAAAGAAGTTGGAGGAGACTTTTACGATTTTTTCATGATAGATGATGATCATTTAGGTTTTGTAATAGCAGATGTTTCTGGGAAAGGTATTCCGGCAGCTTTATTTATGATGGTTTCAAAAACTATAATTAAGCAATTCGCTTTGACAGGCATTTCACCAGCTGAAGTTCTTTACAAAACTAATAACTCCCTATGTGAGAATAATGAAAAGAATATGTTTGTTACAGCAATTATGGGCTCTTTGGATTTAAAAACTGGTGAGATAATTTATGCCAATGCAGGTCATAATACTCCACTTATTAGCACAAAAGAAAATGGCTTTCAGTGGATGAAATCAAATCCTTCTTTTGTGTTGGGAGGAATGGAGGATATTGAATATAAAAATAATATTGAAAAGCTGGATTCAGGAGAGAAGTTATTTCTTTATACTGACGGTGTTACAGAAGCTGTTGATATTCATAATAATCTTTATTCTAATGAAAAGTTGTTTAAGACTCTTAATGGATTTCCCAAAGAGATTGAACTTCATGATGTTCTCGATGGTGTGAAAATAGATGTTGATGAATTCTCTTCAGGAGCTGAGCAGGCAGATGATATTACAATTCTTGTAATTGAGTATAGAGGAAGGGACTGAAAAAAGATGGAATTGGTTCTGAAAAACAAATTGTCAGAGGTGCAAAGAGCAGCAGATATATTTGAGGAATTTGGGGAAGAAAATGGTATTGCTATAAAAGATATTTTTCAAATTAACCTTGTATTGGACGAACTTGTTAGTAATGTTATTAATTATGGGTATCCTAAAGAAGAGGGCAGAGAGATATTTCTTAAATACGAAAAGAATGATGATGGTACATTAAAAATAGAAATTCGTGATTTTGGTGTTCCTTTTAATATTCTTGAAATGAAAGAAGTAGATGTAAGCCTGGGAATTGAGGAAAGAGCCATCGGTGGCCTGGGTATTCATCTAGTAAAAAATATAATGGATGATATCGAATATGAAAGGAAAGATGGACAGAATATTTTAATTTTAAAAAAGGAGCTGGCTTTATGATTATAAGTGAGATTAAGAAGGGCAATATATATGTATTTAATATTGAAGGGAGACTTGATTCTAATACTTCAGTTCAATTTGAAGAAAAGGTTTGTAATGCGATAGAAGCAGGAGAGAGTAATTTACTTGTAGATTTTTCTCAAATGGATTATATAAGTAGTGCTGGTTTAAGAGTAATTCTTATGGCTGCAAAAAAAACCAAGGCAGTTGGAGGGAGAATAGTACTAACTTCATTAAATGAAAATGTAAAAGAAGTATTTGATATTGCAGGCTTTTC
>RZYW01000164.1 GCA_009930175.1 Clostridia bacterium | reverse complement strand
TATCCTGAATTTTTTTTGGAATTTCCGTTTCACTATTATATTCATGCTATTTTCAATGTAACTTCCGTTTGTTTATAATTAAAGTGTAAGTACTGGCTCTTTTCATCGAAAAAAGGAGGTACATTTTATGAGTAACGGAAGTCAGTTAACTTTTAAAGAAAGAGAGCATTTGGAATTTCTTTTAAATGAAGGAAAAAGTTTAAGCGTAATTGCTTTAGAACTCAATCGTGATCCTCGTGGTATCAAATATGAGATTATTCATCATCGTGAATTGTTTGTTCGCAAAAATCAGAGAAACAAATGTGGCATTCAGATTACTTGCAAGAAAAAACGTTTATGCAATCATTGTGATTCTGGTCTGTGCAAACATTGTGGACATATCCACTGTGATACTTTTTGCAGTGATTTCTGTGAAACCCCAAATTGCAAGACAATTAATCGTTTTCCTTGCGTATGCAATGGATGTAAACAAATAAAAGATTGTCCTTTACCTAAATTCTACTATAAAGCACAGAACGCTCATATCGAGTATAAGAATAATATTACTGAACATAAAAAGGGGCCTCAGTTAAACGGAATGGAATTAAAGGAGCTAGATAAAATCGTATCTGATGGAGTGAAAAATGGATTATCTATAGAAGTTATCATCCAAACGAATCATTTAGATATTGCAACTAGTACCATTTATCGTTATATAGATGAAAACTTATTAAGTGTTAAAAACATTGATTTGAAAAGAAAAGTACGCTATAAAGCTAGAATCACCAATAAACCTAAAGCAGTTCCTATTGAATATGATTATCTCAAAGATAGAACTTACAATGATTTTACACAATATTTTTTAGATAATCCAAGTGCAAACATCTGGCAGATGGATACTGTAGAAGGAAGAAAAGGTGGATCAGCAGTTTTGACACTATTGTTTATTAAAACGAATCTACAATTATATTTTAAGATTCCTAATATTGAAAGAGCAGAAATACTAAACGTTTTTATTGCCATTAGAAAACATTTGGGAAACGATTTGTTTAAAGAAACATTCCAATGTATTCTTACTGATAATGGAAAAGAATACAAAGATCCATTAAGTATTGAAATTGATTCTGAAACAGGAGAAGTCCTAACGAAAGTGTTTTATTGTGAACCACGTAGAAGTGATCAAAAAGGCAAATGTGAGAAAAATCATGAGCATTTCAGAGAAATGATCCCTAAAGGAAAAAGCATGGATGGCTATGGGCAAAAAACGATAGATCATGTTTCTAATCAAGTAAATAATTATCCGAGAAAAAGTTTGAACTATCATTCTCCGCTTGAAAGCTCGTTACAATTACTCAATAAAAAAGTGTTTGAATTGAATAATCTACAAACTCTTTCCCCAGAGCAGATTACACTCAAACACTTAGTTAAATAAAGAATTTTGAGCCAGTACTTATAACCAAGAAAACGGAAATTTCAGAACAAATAAGGAAAAAGTGTTACTGAAATCGAGTTTTTAAGTGCGCTCACTTTTCTTTTTATACTTTAATCATACTACTAAAATAAGAATTTTAATAGATTAAAGACAACTTTAAAATATACATTAAATCAAATAAAGCCTAAAAAACGGAAGTTTCAGTAAAAACGGAAACTTCGTTGAAATTTGAGC
>RZYW01000058.1 GCA_009930175.1 Clostridia bacterium | reverse complement strand
GTATGGGACTAAATCAACCGATTTATAACAAGAATATTGAACTTAATATTCCAAACAAAACCAATTATGATTTAATTGTATATGGTTCTGATCCTGAAGGAGTTTCTGCTGCTGCCGTGGCTGGGGAAAAGGGGCTTGAAGTCTTATTGCTTGATGACAAAGCAGAAATTGGCGGGCTCATGACCTTAGGGCATCTTAATTTTTTAGATATGAATTATGATAAAAAAGGATATCTACTAACCAGAGGTATTTTTAGCAGATTTTATGATGCTGTTGGAGGCAATGCCTTTGAAATAGACAAGGCTAAGGAAGTTTTTAAAACCTTTTTACTAGATGCAAATGTGGATGTGGAAAGGGGAGCTAAGCTTTTGGAAGTTGTAGTTGAAGGAGAAAAAATATCTTCTGTAGTTATTGAAAAAGAGGGAGAAATTAAAACATATTCAGGGAGCTTTTTTATAGATGCATCTCCAGATGGGGATTTGGCGGTTATGTCTGGTGTGCCATATACTTTGTTTGGGGAAGATATAAGAAAAAAAGATCGGCTAATGGGAGTGACTTTGGTTTTTCAGCTTGATAATGTTAACTGGGGGAAAGTTTTTACCTATCTGAACTATAATCGTATCCAAGGTAAAATAAAAAAAGATGAAAGACAGTTTTATGGAGCAAATATGAATGCTGCCTGGGGATATTCTGTTGAAGGATATAAATATGAACCTCAGGATGAAAATATGAGATTAAGGGGTTTTAATGCGGCAAAGCAAAATGATGGAAGTGTTTTGGTAAATGCTTTAATTATTTTTGATGTTAATCCATTAGATCCTGAAAGCAAAGATGCAGCTTTTGAAAGAGGAAAAAAGGAACTTGAGTACATTGTTCCATATATTAATGAAAATTTTTCTGGTTTTGAAAATGCTACTCTTGGAGACGTTGCTCAAGAGCTTTATGTTAGGGAATCCAGGCACTTTATTACGGAGTATGTTCTAACTATTGACGATGTTTTGGAAAATAGAAATTTTCCTGATCAAATTGCAGTAGCAAGCTACCCAGTTGATGTTCAGCCGGCATTCCCAAGGGATTTTGGTAATATTGTTGGCAATCCTGACCGGTATGGAATCCCTTACAGATCTCTGATTACCAAGGAGTTTAGGAATCTTATTATTGCAGGAAAGCAGGGAGGATATACATCCCTTGCAGCTGGAAGTACCCGGGTCATCCCTGTGGGGATGGTAACTGCGGAGGCAGGCTCATTGGCAGTGGTAACAGCCCTGGAAAATCAGCTGGATTTAAGAGATATAAGCCAGGATCCACAATTATTAAAAACGCTTCAGGAAAAAATAGTTAGCAACGGAGGATATATAGAAGCCAGAGAAATTGACAATCCGATTGAGGATGAATATTCCTACACAGAAATGAAAAACCTTAGAAGGATGGGCCTGGTTTCAGGGGGATATCATAATGAGTATTATTTTTCAGACATTGTAAATAAATGGCAGTTTGACCATCTTTTTAAAGGTGTTTTAGAATATTTTGGAAAAGAAGAAGTCTTTAAAGAAATAGATTTGTATCCTACTTTTGGAAGCATCGGAGAACTAATTTATCAAACTGAAACAGGTGACAAGGCTAAACTAAGTGAAGAAAAATTAAAACTCTTTTTAGCGAATACAGGAATTATTCGTAAATTAGAAGATAAAAGCTGGACTTGGCAAGAGCATCCTTTAGTTAGTGATATCTATATTATTTTAAGCAATTACAGTGATTATCTGGCTGAAAAAGAGTAAAATGGGTATATTAATAGGGTAGAGCTTATTTTTGAAAGGATGTGTAGTTATGATTTATGATGTAATAATAATCGGAGCAGGACCTGCTGGAATGACAGCTGGTATTTATACAAGAAGAAGTGGGTTAAGTGTTTTGGTTTTTGAAAATGGTACTCCAGGAGGGCAAGCAGCAACAACCCATGCTATAGAAAATTATCCTGGTTTTACTGAGCCAGTATCGGGACCGGAATTAATGTCTAGATTTTTCGAACAAATGATGAACTTTGGGGTAGAAATGAAAGGTAAGCGTATTGAGGGAATTGATGTTTCAGGAGAAGTTAAAAAAGTATTTGCTGATGGTGAAGAATATCAGGCACATGCTTTAATTCTTGCATCAGGAGCATCTCCAAGATTACTTGGCGCGAAAGGTGAAGGGAAATATAGGGGAAGGGGAGTTTCTTATTGTGCAACTTGTGACGGCTTCTTCTTTAAGGATAAGGAAGTTGTTGTTGTAGGTGGAGGAGATTCTGCTCTTCAGGAAGCTTTATTCCTGGGTAAAATATGTAAAAAGGTAACCCTGGTACACAGAAGAGACACATTCAGGGGAGCTAAAGTTATTCAAGATAGAATAAACTTAAAAGATAATATAGTAACAGAAATGGATCAGGTTGTTGAAGAAATTTCTGGAGATGAGAGTAAGGTTACTGAAGTAATTTTAAAAAATGTAAAAACAGGGGAAACAAAAATTGTACCAGCATCAGGAGTCTTCATTTTTGTGGGATATATTCCGAATACAGAGTATTTAACTGATGAAAATGGTCTTGAGAGAAATTCTCAAGGATATTTAATTACGGATGAACATTTAATGACCAATAATCCCGGAGTTTTTGCTGCAGGTGACGTTAGAGCGAAAAATCTTCGTCAGGTTGCAACGGCTGTTGGAGATGGAGCGGCAGTTAATCCGGGAGTTGAGCATTACTTATCGGAGGTGAAAGAAAGTTGAATAACAGAGGACGTACAAAAGGACAAAGAATATTCTTGATTATTTTAGTTACAGTTTTATCACTGGGCTTAATTCTTCCTTCTTTTGGGGCATTATTGGCAGCGTTGATTTAATAGAAATACGGAAAGAGGTTAAAGATGAACTTTTATTCAATAGCAAGTGGTTCTAGCGGGAACTGCTACTATATTGAGACAGAAAATAAAAAATTTCTTGTTGATGCGGGGATTAGTTTTAAAAGGATAAAGGATGCTCTAAATCTGATTCAGGTAGATGTGTCAGAAATTGATGGGATATTTGTAACACATGAGCATTCAGATCACATTAGTGGTATACCGATGATTGGCAAGAAAACTAATATGAATATTTTTTCATCTAAAGGAACACTTGAAGAAATTCGGAGAAAAAACCCGGAGATATCTTTATCAAGGTATAATGATCTTCCGGTGAATTCTGTGCAGGATGTTCTTGGTGTATCTTTGAGAACTTTTTCTGTTTTTCATGATGCAGCAGATCCTGTTGGCTATGTTTTTGAGAACAGGATAAAGGAAAAAAGAATTGGCATTGTTACAGATACAGGAATAATTGACAATAATATTATGAATAACATTAAAGATGTAAATCTTTTAGTAATTGAAGCAAATTATGATGAGCATACTCTTAAGAATGGGGAATATCCAGCATTTTTAAAGAGAAGAATTTTGTCCAGAGACGGGCATTTGTCCAATGTGGCTGCTGCAAAAATTCTACATGATATTTGTGGAAACAATTTGTCTCATGTGTTTTTGGGGCATTTAAGCAAGGAGAATAATTTGCCTTATCTGGCAAAAGATACAGTATGTAAATTTTTACAGGATTTTAGCAAAGATTTGGATTTTGAGCTGGATTGTCTTTCAAGAAACATGCCTGGAAAAATTGTAAATATTTAAAAAACAGGTGTTGACAAAACTTCTAAATAATTGTATCATTCACATTATTATTCAGTAGGATGTATATTTATACAGAGGTGTTTGAAATGCCGGTTAAGGTGAGAAAAGCGACAACTAAAGATGTTCCCGCAATTACAGAGATTTTTAATCAGGGTATCGAAGCTGGTGTTGCAACTTTGGAAACAAGAGTGCAACAGGAGTCTGATATTATGTCTTGGATGGAAAACAGAGATCCAAGATATATGGTTTTAGTAGCTGAAGATGCAGCATCAGGGAAAGTTTGCGGGTACGTTTCATTAAATAAATTTAACTTTAAAAGTGCATATACCGGAGTTGCAGATCTTTCTATATATATTGGGAAGGAATGCCGTGGTCAGGGAATTGGTCATATCTTACTGGAAGAACTGGCAGAAGAAGCTAAAAAAGAAGGCTTTTATAAACTTGTTCTTAATGTGATAAGTAAAAACACAAAAGCCCTGAAATTCTATGAAGCCCTGGGATATTCCTTGGTAGGAGTATACAAAGACCAGGGGATTCTCAATGGAGAATGGGTTGACGCAATAATAATGGAAAAATTTCTAATCGAAAAATAAGCTGAAGCTGGGACGCTTCTATTTTCAGCGCATTATCCACAAGGAAAAGAACTGCCCCGTCATTTATGTTAAAATGACGGGGCAGTTTTATTATTCAAATATAGATTGTGGATAATGCGCTGATTTTGGAAGCGTCCCATTTTCCGCGCTTATTTTTGGAAGTCTTTTTCGAATTCGTTTACGCATTGATGCAGGAATGTTGAGAAGTATGTCAATACTGGGCCGCCACCCATACTTACGGCCACCAGGCCTGCTTCTAAAATTTCTTCTCTGGTTGCTCCGGCTTTAAATGCTTCATATACGTGAATTGCCATACAGTATTCGCATCTAATATTTAGTCCTATTGCGATGCTAATTAGTTCCTTTTGTTTATAACTTAAGGCTCCTTCACAATTTAGAGCCTGACTCTGATTGATAATAGCCCGAGCTGTATCCCGGTTGTCTTTCATAAAATCTTTAAAACCAGCTTTGTATTCCTGGAGAATTTCTCTGGGATTTCTGTTTGACATGTTTTATACCTCCAAAATATTTAAAATAGTGTTACAATCTTTTGTATACCCATAAAAATAAAATGGTAAAATAGATTAAAGAGAACTACCCAAAATAAAATAATCCAGGAAGGATGTAAATTTATGGTTCAGGATAAATTAAGAATAATTGCTGCTACTGCTTTTGGAATGGAGGCAGTGTGTAAGAGGGAAATGCAAAAGCTTGGATATACAGAGCTTTTTGTTGAGAATGGAAGAATCGAAATTAATGGAACATTTGAGGATGTTGTAAGATTAAATCTTTGGCTAAGAACAGCAGAAAGAATTAAAATCAAAGTCGGTACTTTTAAGGCTGAAACTTTTACGGAGCTTTTTGACGAAACAAAAAAAATCCAGTGGGGAAAAATTATTCCCAAAGGCGGGGCTTTCCCTGTAGATGCTAAATCGGTTAAATCAAAATTATTCAGCCTTTCTGATTGCCAAAAAATAGTTAAAAAAGCAATTGTAGAAAAGCTAAAAGAAGAAAGAAAAGAAGATTGGCTTGATGAATCAGGAGCTTTATATCGTTTTGAGGTAAGCCTGTTAAATGATATAGCAGAAATTACCTTGGATACATCAGGGGCAGGTCTCCATAAAAGAGGATATAGGAAACTTATCGGTTTTGCTCCAATTAAAGAAACAATGGCTGCAGCGATGATTGATCTCAGTTATTGGAACAAAGATAGAATTTTACTTGACCCAATGTGTGGTTCTGGAACATTTCCTATTGAAGCCGCTTTAATTGCCAGAAATATTGCTCCAGGTTTAAATAGAAAGTTTACAGCAGAAAAGTGGGAGAATTTTGACCTTAGCCTTTGGCAGAAGGAAAAGACAGCAGCAAAAAAATTGATTGATTATGATACTGAGCTTAACTTGTATGGATATGATTATGATCCTGAAGTTGTTGAAATTGCGAAGATAAATGCTGATGATGCCGGGGTTCTTGAAGATGTTCACTTTGAGTCTAAAGATTTCCTTAAACTTGATAAGCTGCCTTGGGAGTATGGAGTTATGATTACAAATCCTCCTTATGGTGAACGTATCGATAAAAGGGATGAAGCTATTCAGATTTATAAGAAGTTTGGACAAATAATGGAAGAAAATCCAACCTGGTCATATTATCTTCTTACATCAAACGAAGACTTTGAAGGAGCCGCGGGGAAAAAAAGTGACCGTAAAAGAAAACTGTTTAATGGTAATATTAAAGTAGACTATTATCAGTATTATGGACCAAGGCCCCCAAAAGAATAAAAAAAAAGATAAAAACCCTCTTTAATTGTTCGTAATACAGTATATTATATTATTCTCTGTGATACTGTATTATGTTTGTATTTTTGTTGTGAGAATATTCTCATGGTGCTAAAATTCAAAACCTAAAGAACAATTAAAGGGGGATTATTTATGACGTTTTTTCCTGAAAAGCAAGGACTTTATAATCCGATAAATGAAAAAGATAACTGCGGAGTAGGATTTGTTGCAAATATAAAGGGACAGAAAAGTCACCATGTAATTACAGATGGTTTAGAAATTTTAAAAAAGCTTGTGCATAGAGGTGCAACAGGTGCTGACCCGGAAACTGGTGACGGAGCGGGAATTATGATTCAAATTCCTGACAAATTTTTAAGAAAAGAAATGAAGTTACGGGAAATTGAATTACCTCAGCCTGGGGACTATGCTGTTGCGATGATTTTTCTTCCAAAAGAGCCTAATGCTAGATATTATTGTGAGGGCGTCCTTGAAAGAATAATTGAAGAAGAAGGATTGTCACTTATTGGCTGGAGAATGGTTCCGGTAAATGAAATGGCCTGTGGATTTTCTGCCCGTGGAACATGCCCTATTGTTCATCAGCTTTTTATTGAAAAAGGCAATTATTCCCAAGAAGAGTTTAATAGAAAACTAATTATTATTAGAAAAAGAGCAGAAAGGGAAATTTGGAATTCTGGCAAAAATTATGTGGAATCTTTTTATGTATGTAGTTTCTCTGATGCGATTATGGTTTACAAGGGTCAGTTACTGGCTCATCAAATAGAAGAATTTTATCCTGAACTTAAAGATGAAGATATGGTAAGTGCTTTTGCAACTGTACACCAAAGATATAGTACAAACACATTCCCTTCCTGGAACAGAGCTCAGCCCTTTAGATATTTAGCTCACAATGGTGAAATAAATACACTTAAAGGTAATGTAAAGTGGATGGAAGCCCGTCAGGGTGAAATGACATCAACCTTGTTTGGAGATGAATTAAAGAAAATTATACCTGTTGTTGATGAAGATGGTAGTGATTCTCAAATTGTTGATAACGTCCTTGAGTTATTAATTGCCAGCGGTCGCTCTATGCCCCATGCAATGATGATGCTCATTCCTGAAGCTTGGCAGGAAAATAAGCAAATGGATAAAAATAAAAAAGCTTTTTACGAATATCATGCCACGTTGATCGAGCCTTGGGATGGTCCTGCAGCAATGGTTTTCAGTAATGGAAAACAAATAGGAGCAACTTTGGACAGAAATGGACTAAGACCAGCTCGTTATACTGTAACAAAAGATGGTTATGTTATTATGGCATCAGAAGCAGGAGTCCTTGATATTCCCCCGGAAAACATTTTAATTAATGATCGTCTTCGCCCAGGAAGAATGTTCCTTGTTGACCTTGAAAAAGGTGAGATTATTTCCGATGAGGAACTAAAAAAAGAGCTTGCTGAAGATAGAAATTACCAGCAGTGGCTTGATAATAACCGAATTGCTTTGGAAGAAATTGAAGAAAAAAATCTTATAGCAACAATGGATGAAGATAAACTTCTCCAAATGCAAAAGGTATTTAATTATACAGAGGAAGAATTAAAAATTATTATTGCTCCAATGGCGGAGGGTGGAACAGAAGCTTTTGGTTCAATGGGTAATGACGCTCCTTTGTCAGTACTATCAGAAAAACCCCAGCTTCTTTTTAATTACTTTAAACAACTTTTTGCCCAGGTAACAAATCCTCCAATAGATCCAATAAGAGAAAAACTAGTTATGTCATTAACTCAATTTATTGGGGGACATGGAAATATTTTGGAAGATTTAAGTGAAGAGGATGAGCTTCCATATATTAAAATTCTACATCCTGTGCTTACAAACGAAGATACAGAAAAATTATTTAATATAAAAAATCCAAAACTTACAGCAATTAGAATTTCAACTTTATTTGAAGCAGACAGGCATGCAGAGGGCCTTCAGTCAGCCCTGGACAGATTGTGTGAAAGAGTAGCTGATAATGTAG
>RZYW01000163.1 GCA_009930175.1 Clostridia bacterium | reverse complement strand
GTTCTTTTTTCACACCTTTTGGGTGTGAAAGTGAAATAAAGAATACGTTGATAGAACAAGATTTCAAGGTGTTTTCTGAAAACCTATGAATAATTCAGGCTAAACTTTTAAATGTTAAAAAAATAATTAACAACATCACCGGTATTTGTAATTATCAGCGATACACTAGTCTGCATAGTTCTTCGAATCTTTCTTCTTGAGCAATCATTTTACTTACCCCTTATTATTCTTATTTGAAGATTTCAGCTTAGCAATACGCTCCGATACACTTTGTGCATCAGCTTCGTTTGGCGGAGTTTCCTCTCTCAATTCATTTTCAAGGAAATTTACGGTTTCTACTTTTCTATTATACTTTTTGTATGAAGAAGTTTTTTTAGGTACTGTTTCCGCTTGGAAAGTAAATTCTATAGAAGTAACTTTGCCCCCGCGCCCCTTCTTCTCTTTATTTATGCTTAAGCCTTTAAATATAGGGGATAATTCAGTTTCTATTGGAGTTAAAACGCGTTTATCAATCTCGCGCATTGGATAGCTTTGAGGAATATCCAATAGCCTTCTGAACTCTTCTATACTCCAGGATTTTTTCCCAACAGACTTCCATTGTTTCAGTAGCCTATACATGTTTTTTGCGTAGCTGCTTCTTAGTGTGGTAAACTCTTCTAATTCAAAGCGGGTGAAAACACTTTCGAGTTGATTTAAAATATAAGTTAGTTTTTCGTTTACTGATATAGTTACGTAATCCCCATTTTTATCTATATCATAATCAGTAAATAGGGCACCGCCGCCGCGGGAATTATCATTGTCATATTTAAATTTCAGATCAAGCAGCTTGTCATATAACAAACTATCTAAATCATCAATAAATCTTTGCTTCCCAGTAAACTTATATTGGATAAGACCTTTTAGCTCACTAAAGGAAAAAATAACTTCTTTATTTTCCTTACCCTTCATTTTTGCACAGATTGCAAAGAATAAGTCTAATTCACGAGAATTAAATCTTCTAAAGGGGACTGTATTTAAATCATTGTGATACTTTACAACTTCATTAGCCATAATTATAAACTCCCTCCTTCAGCAACTATACAACAAATATATTATAGGCTTGTTTAGTAGGCTTGTAAATGACTGCGCCTACCAAACGATACAAAATGCCCCTATAAAACATACATTTCGCCCCTATAAAACATACAAAATGCCCTCTAAAGAAATACATTTCGCCCCTATAAAACATACAAAACGCCCTCTAAAGAACTCTGTAATCCTTGATATGACTGCATTTCTAAGGTGCCTAAAGTCTTTAAAAGATTTATTAAAGATATATAAAGATATAAAAGAGCTTCGCCTCTCTAGTTATCACTCAAAAAAATTTAAATTCAAAAGACCAAATCTTCTAGCAGCTTGCTAAGTGCAAAAAAACAAGCCTTATTCTAAATTAAAAATCTAGCAAGACATTTACTCAAAAGTAATTTAAAAGTCTCATACAAGCTCAATTTTGAGCTCCTAAGACATCTCAAACAACATAATCTTTATACTCACAACCTGAATTATTCATACCACCCCAAATCTTGATATGAACAACTCTATTTCATCTGCAATATTGGATTTTTGGCAGAGCTATTATTTTTTCCCTTTCAAAACGTCTCTTAGAGACGAAAAGAAGCACGGAATGCGATTGTTATTGTGTTT
>RZYW01000057.1 GCA_009930175.1 Clostridia bacterium | reverse complement strand
TATATTTATACACAATAAGATCATCTACTACAGTTCCTGATTCATAGCACATCAAATTATAGCTTATTTGTTTCTCTTGCATTTTCCCTATTTCATTAGTAAGAAGGTAATCAAGAAATTTTTCTGCCTCTTCTCCCTTTACAATTACTTCGCCCATATGAGAAACATCAAAGATACCTGCATTATTTCTTACTGAATTATGCTCTTCTTTTAATGTTGAGAATTCTACTGGAAGTGCCCAGCCAGCGAAATCTACTATCTTTCCTCCATACTTTTCATAATGATCAAACAAAGGTGTTTTCTTGATATTTTCACTTAATTGCATTTAATCCCCTCCCATTTTTTTACCTTTTATGTAGTATCTCTAAACTAAAAAAGAGATATAAAGGCGCTCTGAAGAAATCGCTTTATATCTCTGTCTTTTTTACCTGAGAGTTTCCGCATTTGCATTGCCCCTTCGGCGCCTTGTTTTGGTCTTTTCAGAGTCAGGTCAAATTACGATCCTCTTGCCTGTAAGATTCCACATAATCCAAGCTGATTATATGTTGCCTCTTCGGCTACTATTAAAAGTATCTCCCGTAATTATCATTCCCGATTATTCAATTACTAATTATTCTAAATTACTTAATTAATATTCACAAGATATTATTATTTTCACAATCTAATTACCTTACTTTTTGTTTTATATTTATTCTGACAATCTCAGATTTTGTACCTATTCTTACTGGTGGACCCCAAGTCCCCACCCCTGAAGAAGCAATTAAATGGTAATCGCCCCTTATTAAATGACCATAATCAAAAGGGAAATACCTTTCAGTAATTACTCCAAAGGGATATATCTGCCCTTGATGAGTATGACCGGAAACCTGCAAGTTTACCCCAAGCTTTTCTGCATCATAAATTTCCAGAGGAGCATGGTCCATTAAAATAGAAAATAGTTCAGAATCTTCATCTTTAAATAACTCATCCAAGTGAATTCTTGTATCTTCCCCATATCTTTCTCTTCCTTCTGTTACATCTTTTCGTCCAACAAGAAGAAGGTCTTCATTTAATACAGCCTTTTCATCTCGAAGAACTTTAATACCACTTTCCCCAAAGAGAAATGGAATAATATCTGTATTATCCATAAAATTATCATGATTACCAAGAACCATATATGTTTCTTTTCTTGGGCTAAATTCTTTTAATAAAGAGTTTATATCTTCCTCATAAAAAGTTCTCCAGTCACCATCAAAAAAGTCTCCGGCAATAAAAATATAATCTGGATTCTGAGCATTTGCCAAATCAATTATTTTTTTCAATTCTTCATAACCTACCTGGTAACTAATATGAATATCAGAAATTAATACCACAGTATAGTTTTGTTTCAGTTCCTTAGGAGTTTCTATAGTATATTCTGTTACCTGTAGATCTTTTGCCTGAAAAGTTCCAAAAATTCCTAATGCCATTATGATTGTAATTAAAAAAACTGTAATAACAGCCCTGTTATCTTTTTTATATTTCAAAAACTCAGGTAAAAAATCTATTTTTTTATCCAGGAAAGCAATAAAATCCAAAAACAAAAAGAAAAGAAATGCGTAAAAGAAAAAAATAATCCAATAAGAGGTAGCCGTAACCAATATTCCTGCAATTTTATATGGCAAGTATTTTTCTATAAAACGAGAAAAAATATAAGAACTGCTGAATATAATAAAAAATAACCAGAAAAAGCCCTTATGTAAGGGCAAGACATAGTTTATATTTTTATATATTCTTCTCCCAATATAATAATTAGAAAGAATAAAAATTCCTAAAATTAATACTAAAAATGCAATTAAAGAAAAGTTCAAAGCACACCTCTGATATATTTAGTATTTCTTAATTAACTCAATCCATTTAACAAAACTATTTAGCATTTTTACAGCTACTTCTTTAGCCTTTTCATCAACAAGTTTATTATTAAAAACCTTTTTATCCGCCTCAGAAATGAATAATTCCGGTTTATTCATAGGAAAAGTATTAATATTGTGAAGAACAGCTCGTAATTCTTTTTGAGATCTTGAAGTCCCTGTTAATCCAGTTGTAGCACCAGCAATCATAATTGGTTTTTTTGAAAAAGGATATCCCTCTTCATCTTTTCTTGATATCCAGTCTATAGCGTTTTTTAAGCCCCCAGGAATAGAGTTATTATATTCTGGAGTAACAATAATCAAACCATCTGCTTTTCTTATTTTCTCTCTTAACTCTTTTACATTTTCTGGGAAGTTTTCTTTTTCAATATCCTCATTAAACAAAGGAAACTTACCTATTGTTTCAATTTGAATATCCAAAGTCTCTGGAGAATTTGCAGCCATGAATTGAAGAACTGCTTTATTGTAAGAATTTTCCCTTAGACTTCCGCATATCCCAATTACCTTGTATTTTATATCCTCCATATTTATTATGCCTCCTATAAACCACTAATTGAAGATAAGACTTCTACGTCCTTATATATTTCATCATCTCTCAAGTTTACCAATACCTGAGTTACAGGTTTCCCATCCTGCCAAAATATTTTAATTTTTGGTTTTAAGCAGGTGTTTGAAAAATTTTCCACTACAATACCCATCATACCATTACTAAGCTTAACAAAAGTTCCCACTGGGAATGGAGCAAATTTCTCTGAAATAACCTTTACAACTTGAGGATCAAATTTTTTCCCTTCATTTTGAAGTATATATTCTAAAGCCTTATTTGGAGCCTCTGCTCTTTTATATGGTCTTTCTGAAGTAAGTGCATCATAAACATCTGCTACAGAAATAATTCTTGCATAAAGAAATATTTGTTCTTTAGAAAGTCCGCTGGGATAACCCTTACCATCATAATTTTCATGATGCTGAAGTATTGAAACATAAACTTTTGAAGGAACATTAAAATCATCTTTTAAATATTTATAACCTTCTCTGCTATGTTCTTTAACCATTTCATATTCTTCCATTGTTAAAACATCAGGTTTATTTATTATTTCTGCTCCAATAAAAATTTTCCCAACATCATGGAGAATTGCACTAATACCCAACTCTCTTAACTGATCTTCCTTCAAACCAAGAGCTCTTCCAATTAAGATTGAAAGTACTGCAACATTTACTGAATGATAATAAGTATAGTCATCAAAGTTCTTTAAATCTCTAATATTAACTAAAGCAATATCCGTAGAAATTATTTGAGACATTATTTCATCAATTATACTTTTTAAAGCTGTAATATTTGAATTTAAATTCTTGTTGATTGTTGGATTAGATTCAATAGAATTAAATATTTTTTTAATTGTAAAGGTAGCTTTTTGCCTTAATTCTTCTGATATTATTTCTTCTATAATTATATCTTCAGAAAATGCGTCATTAATATAGATTCCTGGGTAACCAAGCTGTTTTAATCTTTTTGCAAAGGGATTTTTAATAAATGTCCCTTTTCTCAACATTACTTCTCCGTTTTTTCCATATATAGTTTTTGCAAGTTCCATACCTTCTTTAATTGTGTCAACATCAACAAATCTCAATTATCATCACCATCATTTTTATTTTTTTCAATATATCATATTCTTTAGTCTTTATCCATAAAATAACGATTTTATACAAAAAAAGAGGTCCAGAGGACCTCTTTTTTAAATATTAATTTCAGCAACCAGTTCTTTTAGTTTTAATATTTCTTCTTGAGTGAAGGTTGTTCCCTTCCCCATTTTCTTTCCATCAGGAGACCAGTCTCTAATATCATATTTTGGAAGATTATTATTCCAACTTATGATTTTAAATTCTTTTTTCCACCCATTTTCCGATTCTGAAATAACCCCCAGGTTTTCTTGAATTTCATACGTAAATTGTGACATGCAAATTCCTCCTTGTATATTTTTTTTAAAGCTGCCATATACTACGAGGGACATACTTAAAATTCCTAATTTTTAGTTATTATTTTACAATAATTCTATTTTTCCCAGAAACTTTTGCTTCATAAAGAGCATCATCCGCTTCTTTAATCATATCCTCAATAGTTGTTTTCTCATCTGGAATAATAGAAATTGAACCCATGCTTAAAGAAAGATATTCTTTTATATCTTCTGAATTCTTAATAATATCTCTTATTTTTTCAAAAACTTTTTTAGCGCCTTCTTTTTCAGTATCATAAAGAACAATGACAAACTCATCTCCGCCATATCGTGCTGCAAAATCAGTGCTTCTTGGAAGATTTTTCTCAATTAAGGACGCAAACTTAATTAATATTTTATCTCCTTCAACATGACCATTTTCATCATTAAATCTTTTAAAATTATCAATATCCAGCATGGCAAGGGTAATATTTAATTTACTTCTTCTTGCAAGGTGAACATATTCATTTAATTTATCATCAAAATATCTTCTGTTATAGAGTCCGGTTAAAGAATCATATAAAGATATTTTTTCAAGCTCAATATTTCTTTTCTTTAAATAACGATTTTTCCATATTTTCATTCCACCTAAGATAGCTAATATAAACAAAACAAAATATGCAATTAGTGCTGGTATAGTTTTATACCATGCTTTTTTAATTTCAAAAGTCAGAGCTTCCGTTTTGGAAGTATTCCCTCTAATTGTTTCTGCATATACATTAAATTTATATTTACCCGGTTTTAAATTTGAAAATGAAACATAATCACGAGTTCCATTGTTTATCCATTCTTCATCAAAGCCTTCTAATTTATAAAAGTAATTAACTTTTTTTGGAGCATCATAGTCTAAGGCAACAAACCTGAAACTCAAATAATTTTCATCATATTCTAATTCTTTAAAAAAATCATTGTAGATTATTAAATCAGGAACAATCTCTTTTTGGTATAATTCCATATCTGTGATATAAAGATTAATATCTTGTACCTCTGAAGTTATAAATCCATCCGGAATTCTTATAATTCCATGAATACCTCCAAATAATAAGTTGTCATTTTTATCCCTGAAAAAACCAGAATTAAATTCCCAGCCTCCAATTCCATCTTCTGGAGTTAATCTGTCTATCACTCCCGTGTCAGGATTTAATATTGAAATCCCATCATGAGTTGATGCCCAAATTCTACCTTGAGAATCTTCAACAACACCTATTACAACATTACCAGATAATCCATCCTCTTCTGTATATGTTTCAAACTTTCCGGTTTCTTCTATATACTTTGACAATCCTCCACCAACGGAACCTATCCAAATATTTCCCTTTGAATCTTCATTAATAATTCTTATATTATTACTTGGTATTTTTTCTTTGTTACCTTCTTCTCTGAAAAACTTCTTAAAGCCATTAACGTTTTCATCCCATAAATTCAATCCATTATTAGTTCCAATCCAAACTCTGCCCTGTGAATCTGAAAGAATGGAATAAACAAGATTATCTGAAAGTGAGTTTTCATCTCCAGAGTTATTAAATTGCTGTAATTCTTCATTTTCCCAATTATATTTGTATATTCCCCCAGAATATGTTCCTATCCAAAGATTAGTTCCATCATTTGAAAGACTGTATACATTTTCTTCCTGAGGAAGATTAGATACTGGCTCAATAAAATCTTTTTGATAATCGTAAACCATTACACCTTTAGCAGTACCAAAGTATAATTTATTATCAATTTGTAATACTGTTGTTACTGTATTTTCAGGAATTTTATTGTTCTCTTTATTATATTTAATTAATCTGCCATCTCTGGTGTACTTTGCAATTCCTTGATTATAAACAAGAATCCAATAATTTCCATCAGTATCTTCATAAATAGCGTTGATTTTCCCTGAACTCAAGCTGTTTGGGTTTTCCGGATCATTAGCCAAAAATGTATAATTTATTTTTCTGGGGTTAATTTTATTTATTCCTCCACCGTTAGTACCAATCCACAATATCCCTGAATTATCTTCAAGAAGAGAATATACTACAGGATGACTTACCTGGTTTGTTTTATTCCCTGAAGATATCTCATGAATTTCTCCTTTTTCTGTGATAGAAAAAAGTCCTCCGCCCCAAGAACCTGCCCACAGAACATTATCCTTTGTTTTTTCTATTGTATAAATGTTATTATTTGTAAAATTCCAGGTTTTTAATTCATCAGTATAAAAATTAAATTCAAAAAGGCCTCCGTCCCAGAGTCCCCCAGTGATAATACCTGGTTGAAACTCCTTAATAACCATTACAAATTTTGAAGGAAGGTTAATATCCAAAGGCTCTACAATATCTTTTTCCTGGTTATAAAGCATCATTCCTTCATAAGTTGCCAGTATTATCCGACCTTTTGAATCAAGTAGAATATCCCTTACAACATTTCCATTTATTTGGTACTGAACTATTTCTCCCGTTTCAGAATTTATTCTATTCAAACCTTCTAAAGTCCCTGCCCAATAATAACCTTGAGAATCCTTGCAAATTGCTGTAACAATTTGATTAGAGAGTCCTTCTTCTCTTGAATGATAATTAATAAATTTATCCTCAGAAATAATATATCTTGAAATACCTTGATAAGTTCCAAGCCATATCTCATGCTTTTCCTCATCATAAAATGTTGTTTGTATCAAATTATTAACTAATCCTTCTTCATTAAAAGGATTATTCCTAAAAATTTTAAACTCTTTCCCATCATATCTGTTTAAGCCACCCTGAGTTGCAAACCACAAGAAGCCATACTTATCTTCTTCAATAGAGGACACTGACAGATTAGATAAACCTTCAGAACGATCTACTTTATCTATTAAAGGATTAGAAATCTGATCAATAATATCCGCTGAAAATGTATTTGTTGAAAATAATAAGGCAATTATGAAAATTAGTACTTTTTTCATTTCATCAATCCTTTTACATAAATAATTATATTTGTGACTATTATACTATACACTTGTCATTCTTGACCAACGGTTTTTATGATGATATCATAACTAATAGATTTTATTTCGGGGCGTGGCTCAGCTTGGTAGAGCGCTACCTTGGGGTGGTAGAGGTCGCAAGTTCAAATCTTGTCGCTCCGACCAAAAAAGGAGAGGGTAAAAGAGGCGTTCACTTAGGGATTGAACAAAAACCAAGTGAACAGCTTCAAACGGGGGCAAAAAGAGACCAGTCACAATCAGGCATAAAGCTTGAAGTGGCTGGTCTTTCCTTATATCGCCATTTCAAATTCGGTAATAGTTTGAACAAAATTATGCAATTCTTCTAATGTTTCAAAATCTCGATAGGATTTAGTATGTGACCTTGGCTGTTGTTGCAGGATTGCATCAAACAAATGTTCCAGACTCACTCGCGGAGAAGTCCAAAGAATTGACTCCTTGAATGAGGATGAAAATAGGAACATTCGATCATCATATATCTCAGACCACTTTTTCTTTTGAGTTTCTTCTTCAGATTTCAAATTAATGATCGAGAAAGGTGCAATTGTTGTGATATTGCTTTTTTTATAGCTCTCTTTAAGTAGATTATAAGCCTCTATGTCTGTTTCAGGTGCGCCATATCCGAATACTGTAATGCCTGCAGCTCTGCTTAAGTAATCTTTTGCCACTTCCCATTCGTTTTCAATAATGCTGTTATCATAATAATTTTTCTTATGAATGGGGAACAACAGCGGCATATCATTAAATGGTTTCATGCAGCTCGGGCAAAGGTATTTTGCATATCCTTTATTTTTACAATCATAACATATTCCTACACCAACATTCCCGTGTGGGAATACCAGTTGTGGCAAGTTTCCAACTTTGATATTCCTAAGATATGCTTGTAATAAAAATGGATCCCAATTAAAAGTGATTATTGCATCCTTTTCAGTTAATGATAAGACTAAATAATCGTATAGCGTAACCACATCAGGAATTTGGAGACTTTGAAAATAGTCGCGTACAGCTATTTCCAAATCTTTTTGTAAGTCACTGTACTTAGCTACTCCTACAATATTTGAGAACAGCAATTCGAAGTTTTCCATCTCTTTTTCTGAAAAGCCATAGCTTTGCAGCTTATCTGTCAGTCCTAAAATTTTATGAATATTAGATAGTGCAGGAACCGTGTTACCATTCTTATCGAATGGACATGACGCGATAGATGCTCCTGCGCCTAAAATGGCCACATGAGGATCTAACAATCTTTTCTTTGATATGGAAGGGATTCTATAAGGCAAACTAAATGATCCCACTTAATCCACCTCACCCATACCAAATAGAGCAGAATCTTCTGCCACTTTACTCAACTTTTCTTTTGAAGTTGAAGTGTAAGTCCTCTTTTTAAGCTTTTCATATAATACTGCTCCGATTGA
>RZYW01000162.1 GCA_009930175.1 Clostridia bacterium | reverse complement strand
AACGAAATTGCTTTAAGAAGAATGGCTGTAATAGATCCTGTAAAAGTTATCATAACTAATTATCCAGAAGGAAAAACAGAAGGGTTAAAGGCTGAAAATAACCCAAATGATGAAAATGCCGGAACCAGGGAAATTTTATTTTCAAGAGAAATATACATTGAAAAAGAAGATTTTATGGAGTTCCCGGCGAAAAAATATTTCAGACTTTCCCCAGGGCAGGAAGTAAGACTTAAGCACGCTTATATTATTAAATGTGAAGATGTAAAAAAAGATAAAAGTGGAAATATTATTGAGATTTACTGCACTTATGATCCAGATACAAAAAGTGGCGAAGATACAAGTGGCAAAAAAGTAAAGGGAACTCTTCACTGGGTTTCTGCTGCAGATATGGTGGAAGCGGAAGTAAGAATTTTAGATTATCTTATTAATACAGATGATTGTGATGACTTTATTCAAAGCATCAATAAAGATTCTTTGATTATTAAAAAATCATTAGTAGAGAAATCTCTGCTGAAGGCATTACCTTCTGAAAGATTTCAGTTTTTGAGACAGGGGTATTTCTCCCTTGACGAAAAATTGTCTTCGGAGGGAAAGCCGGTTTTTAACAGAGTTGTGTCACTGAAGGATTCCTGGAGAAAAGAAAGCTAGTAGAAAAATAAAACACTGGAGTCAGTTAATTCTGACCACCAGTGTTTTTTTCATATCCAATGTATAATTTATTTTTTTGTTTAAGCTTACCAGAAATAAGAGCTGAATCAGCAGCATCAAGTAATTCTTCAGGATCTGAAACAGTTTCTGGATAACTTGAAAGTCCAATTGAAATTGTTTGTTTAATATCAAGTTCTAAATTTGATGAAAGATGTATCATAATATCTGTTCGTAATTCTTCTAAAATATCTTTAGCTTTTTCTAAAGATGATTCATAGAATAACATTATAAATTCATCTCCCCCATAGCGGAAAAGCTCTCCGTTATTTTTTGTGCAGTAGGAAAGAGCAATTTCCGAAACATCTAGAAGTATTCTGTCTCCAAAGGAATGTCCAAAAGTATCATTAACAAATTTGAAATTATCTAAATCAAAGAAGGCTAAGGATGTTGGTATATTTTCTTTAGCTATTTTAAATAGTGTTCTGTTTAAATGCTTACGGTTAAAACTGTTAGTAAGAATGTCTTTAATTGAAGCATATTTCATCTTTTCGTATAAAAGGGCATTGGAAACAATAATAGGTATTTGAATTGCCAGAATCTCAAAGAAAGAAAGTATTGAGGAGTCAAAAAATTCCGAATTATTGCTCTTAGCAAAAACATATCCAATATTATTATTTGTTTTGTGGTCAATTAAAGGCACCATTATTGTGGATTCATTTTCAGAAACCTGTACCTTCATTGGTTCTAGATTGCTGTTTTCATTTCCGCAGGAACAGACAGAAGTTACGCCCCCATTTTCGATACTGCGGCAATAAGTTTTGTCGTTAACAGATTCATTAAACTTAATGGTAATTGTTGACAGCCCAAGAATTCCCATTAGCATATCAACCATTTTTTCCATGGAATCATCAAGGGGTTCCAGGTTTGTTGCATATTTTATAATTTCTCCAATTAGGTAGTTAATTGTTTTTTGTTTTTTTAGCTCGGATTCTAAATTAATTATATTGTTGGTCAAGAAAAAATTCCTTTCTGCTTGTTAAAATTTTATCAATC
>RZYW01000161.1 GCA_009930175.1 Clostridia bacterium | reverse complement strand
GGCTTTCTTTCGTTGCGTTCTGTCAGTATCTGAAAAAGCAGTTCAGCACCTTCTTTTGAAAATGGTACATACCCCAACTCATCAATAATCAATAAACCATAATTATAATAACGCTTTATCAGCAGACTCAGCTTTTTTTGATCTCTTGCTTCAGTAAGTTCATTTACAAGACTGCATCCTGTAACAAATTTTGTACGGACTCCTTTTGAGCAGGCTTCAACTCCAAGTGCAGTTGCAAGATGGGTTTTTCCTGTCCCGCTTTTTCCCATAAAAATTATATTTCTGTTCTCTCTTATGTAGCTTCCATCTGCAAGGTCGTTGATTAATCTCGTGTTTAAATCAGGTGCAAAATCGAAATTAAATGTTGAAAGTGCCTTATACAAAGGGAAGCAAGCTTCTCTTATTCTTTTTTTCTGACCATTTTCTCTTCTTACCTGAACTTCTGTCTCTGTTAAATTCAGCAAAAATTCCTTATAACTTATCTTATTTTCCAACGCCTGCCTGTTTATTTCTTCCAGGTTTTTTATTGCTGAAGAAAGTTTTAAAAACCTTAAATTCTCATCAAGCATAGCTTTCATTCCTGCATTCATACAGCACCTCCTGATATTTTATCGTAAACTGACAAATCAGGAGAGGGAAGAACTTTCCAGCCGGGCAATGGGATATATTCTGGTGAAATTTTATTTATTGAAGTTAATAATATCTGTTTAACGGATTCACTGTCGCTTACATTCAACAGCAAAGCCTTGCTTACTGCAGCTTCTATATCTGCTGAATTGTATTCTTTATGCAGAAACAAAACATTTATAAATTTTCTGGTGCCGTTTGTTTCTCCGTGGCTTTTACAAAATTTTTCCAGAAGTTTGTTATAATTTTCAGGCCATATTTTTCTCCAGTATTTTAGAGGTCTTGCTGAAGAAAAAGACTCTGGTCTTTGTTGTATCAGATTTAAGTAATGAAAAGGATCAAGGCTCCATCTGTTTACATTGTAAAGACGTTTATGTTCTGATATTTTTTTATTTCCCCGGTAAATTTCAATAGTACTTACCTTTAAAATCGCATTAAGTTTTAGATATGCATATTCAATTGGGACAGAATATCTGTTTTTGTCTATCATTACTGTGGAATACTTATCTGCCTTTACAGATACGGATTGAATATTGCTGAATTCTTCTTCAGGGAGAGCATAAAGATATTTTTGTTCTTCTTTATATAGTTCGTTTACTGTTTTATCTCTGCCTTGAATGGTATGTTCTCCGTATTTTATACATTGCTCGAGAAGCATTTTATTCAATTCTTCAAGGGTAGAAGCTTCAGGAACCGGAACCATATAGTTCCTTCTTGCAAAGCCCACAAGCCCTTCAACACCGCCTTTTTCATGGCCTTTAGCAGGGTTGCAGAATTTAGTATTGAAATTATAATAGGCTTTAAACTTTTTGTATTCTTCCTGAAGTATTCGTTTTTTACCTGACAATACTTTTTGGACTGCTGTTGTAAGATTGTCATAAATTAAAACAGGAAATACTCCCCCGAAAAAAGCAAAGCCATGAATATGTGCATCAAAAAAAGCCTGCTGTCTTTCGCAGGGATAGCATCTTACAAAATGCTTGCCTGAATATTTTGATCTCATGCAAAAAAATTTAAGTCTTTCCTCATGGCCTCCTATTACAGCAATGCAGCTTCCCCAATCGATTTCTGCTTCCTGTCCAGCTTCGGGTTCCA